>CAVHYP010000001.1:0-14807 GCA_963640465.1 Bacteroidaceae bacterium
CATGCAAACAATGGCTTCTCCGCATTTCCGAAAATGGTCTTGCATGCAAACAATGTCATTTCCGACTTCCGGGGAAGGCTTTGCATGCTTGCAATGTCATTTCCGACTTCCGGTGAAGGCTTTGCATGTAAACAATGTCATTTCCGACTTCCGGATGAAGCCTTTGCATGCAAACAAGGGCATTTTCCAGATTCTGTTGGAGGTTCTGTTGTAGTGCGGAGTGTAAACGGAGGAATTTTTAGGACCTGTATGATCTGATTACGACGTAAAAAAGAGGAGGATTGGGGGTTGCTATCATTTTAATTTGTATATTTGCAACGTCAATATATTTAATCAACTAGTCAGACATGAACAAAAAACTAAATCTAATTGTCTGTGGAGCCTTGGGACTGTGCTTGGCAAGTCCGGTTCAGGCTTCATCGATTGCAGGCAATCATGCTTCTTCAAGTATGTCGAAATCCAAACAGCGTCAAATCTCGAAGGTGGTACCAATAACTGTGGAGACTCCGCACGGAACCGCTCCGCGCTTGCCTTGGCAGGTGTGGGTCACTTACAGCGACGGTACTCATGAGTGGCGACAGGTTCGCTGGCTCAATTCAGCCCGTGCCACAGAGGAAGAGCAGGCAAAGTATGAGGTGGGCAAGGTGTACACTGTTGACGGAGTCATCATCGGTGACAATACAGCGGAAAACGGCTACCCAATCTCTGCCAAGGTGACTGTGGTCAGCGGCGAATGGAAAGTGCCGTCGAATGTGCCGGTGGCACAACCTCTGCCATTGGGCGATGTGACTCTCACTGGCGACAACCGCCTGACATCAAACCGTGAGCTCGACATCAACCAGTTACTCTCACTCGATGTCACCCAGCAGCTCTACAACTATCGCGACACTTACTGCCTTCCAACTGAGGGCTACACGATGTCCGACGGATGGGATTCTCCCCAGACCAAACTCAAGGGACACGGAAGCGGACACTACATGAGTGCCATGGCATTTGCCTATGCAAGTTCTACCAACCGGGCACAGAAAGCCAAACTGAAGGCAAACATCAAGCGCATGGTCGATGAACTGAGAGCTTGTCAGGAGATGACATTCGTCTACAGCGATTCACTCGGACGTTATTTCGAGGCTCGCGACTATGCTCCCGAAGAAGTGCTGAAGCAGATGAAGGGTAACTGGAGAGCATTCGACGAATACAAGAAAGACTACAAGCACTATGGCTACGGCTACATCAATGCCATTCCTGCTGCACACCCTGCACTCATTGAATGCTACAGGGCCTACAACAACGAAGAGTGGGTTTGGGCTCCTTATTACAGTATACACAAGCAGTTGGCTGGTCTGATTGACATTGCCAACAATGTGGACGACAAGGAAATTGCCGACAAGGCTCTCCTCATTGCCAAGGACATGGGACTTTGGGTGTGGAACCGTCTGAAATACCGCTCATACGTGAAGAGTGAGGGTACGAGAGAAGAACGCCAGGCAAAACCGGGAAACCGCTACGAGATGTGGAACATGTATATTGCCGGTGAAGTGGGCGGTATGCAGGAATCTCTCTCACGACTTGCTTCCATGGTATCCAATCCCGACGAGAAAGCCAAGTTGCTTGAGGGTGCTTCGTTCTTCGATGCACCGGTGTTCTACGATCCGGTTGCACACAACATCGACGACATCCGCACGCGTCATGCCAACCAGCATATCCCTATGATTGTGGGTGCCATCAACCTCTACAAGGGCAATGCCAATCCATACTACTATAATCTTGCCTACAACTTCTGGAACCTCGTCCAGGGACGCTACGCTTATGCAATGGGAGGTGTGGGCAATGGCGAGATGTTCCGTCAGCCTTATTCACAGATGTTGAGCATGAACACAAGTGTCAGCCGCGGATGGGGATACAACAGCCGCACGATGCCCGACCCGGACATGAACGAGACTTGTTGTGCCTACAACCTCGCAAAACTGACAAAGGACCTGAACGGATTCAATCCTGACGATGCCCGCTACATGGACTATTACGAGCGTGTGCTCTACAACCAGCTCATCGGTTCGGTGGATGCCGACAACTATGCAACTTGTTATCAGTATGCAGTCGGAATGAATGCAGTAAAACCTTTCGGCAACGAGACTCCCCAGTCTACTTGCTGTGGCGGTACTGGTGTCGAGAACCACGTGAAGTATCAGGAGGCAGCTTATTTCGTCAGTAACGATGCAATGTGGGTTGCGCTCTACATGCCGACAGTAGCCAACTGGAAAGCAAAGGGTGTAACTATCGAACAGAACTGCAAGTGGCCGGCAGAGAAATCGACCATCAAGATTGCCAAGGGCGGCGCTACATTCGCCATGAAACTGCGTGTGCCTTACTGGGCAACTGAGGGCTTCGACGTGAAGCTGAACGGCAAGTCAATAGCAAAGGCCTACCAGCCTTGCTCTTATGCAGAAATCCCTTCACGCCAGTGGAGCGAGGGCGATGTGGTTGAAGTGGTAATGCCATTCACCAAGCATCTCAATTTCGGTCCCGACAAGATGGAACTTGCTGCAACCAGAGACAATCCTCAGCAGACTTTCGCGCCAATGTGGAACGGAACCATCATGTACGGACCATTGGTAATGACCACCGAGGACGTGAAAGACTGGAGCAATGCAGATATCGACTTGAGCTCTGACCTGAAGGAAATCCAATTGAACGGAGCTTCAGCCGACACCGGCAAGGACGGAAATATCTATACTCTCACTCTCAACGGCATGAAGTTCGTGCCCGACTATTACGAGAAAGGCCATTCGACCCACTATCTCCGTCTGAACGTACAGAGCGGAAGCAAGAGGGCAAAGGCCGGAAAACTGGACAAGTCAACTCTCGATGCAGCCATCAAGATTGCAAACGAGCGCAAGGCTGACCAAGAGAAATGGAATGCTCTCACAGTGAAAGTGCCTGCACATGCTCCTTGGGCTCCAAACGGTTATGCTCGCTTGATGGAGAATCTGAAGAAAGCAGAGGCTGTCAGCAGCAAGGCTACCAAGTCGCTCACTCAGTCTGAAATCAATTCTGCTGCCACTGCGCTCAACATGGTCATTAACACCATGCGCCCGGGTAACTTGGCTGAACCGGAAGACTTGACTGAGCTGCAGAACTTGCTCACTGACACTAAGGAAATCCGCAACAAGAACACTCAGGTGCGCGAGGCTATTGACTATGCCGACATGGTTGTGGGATATGTGAACGGCGGTAGCGGAACGAAGGACATGATTGTCAAAGCTCTCGACCAGCTCAAGACTGCACGCAAAACTCTCGAGAAGTAAAATCTCTTACGATAAACGAAATGAAATCCGCTACGCCCTTGCCGGCATGGCGGATTTTTTAGTGCATATTTGACCTATACGCCGCATATTCTTCAACCTAAACACTGCCGGAAAATGAAATCCGCTACGCCTTGTTGACGTAGCGGATTCCTTTATGTTTATGCATCAGCACTGGGTGGGTGCCGTGCATCGTTGGCTTTTAGTTCAGAAAGTCACTGTCCATTACTTTACGTACTCCTGCCAGCTCTTTATCTGAAGGCCTTCGATGTTTTTCTCAGTGAATGCTTCGATGAAGGCTTTGGCAAGGCGGGCGTTGGTCATCAACGGAATGTTGTGGTCGATGGCAGCACGGCGGATTCTGTAGCCGTTGGTCAGTTCGCGCTTGGTTTGGTTCTTCGGCACATTGACTATCAACTCGAACTTGTGCTGTGCAATCATGTCCATCACGTTCTGTCCCTCATTCTCGTCGGGCCATGCAACGACAGTTGCCTTCACTCCGTTCTCGTTCAGATAATGTGCTGTTCCGTTGGTTGCATAGATGTCGTAGTTCTTTTCCTGCAGTTTCTTGCATGCATCGAGCAAGTCCATCTTGCCGCGTGCACCGCCTGAAGAGATGAGTATTGACTTCTTTGGCAACTTGTAGCCTGTTGCAATCAGTGCGTTGAGCAGTGCCTCGTTCATGTCGTCGCCCAAGCAACCAACTTCTCCAGTGGAACTCATGTCGACTCCCAATACTGGGTCGGCGTTTTGCAGACGTGCGAATGAGAACTGGCTTGCCTTCACTCCGATGCGGTCGATGTCGAACTCAGACTTGTCGGGCTTGGTGTAAGGCGCATCAAGCATGATGCGTGTGGCTGTATCGATGAGGTTATGCTTCAGAATCTTTGAAACGAACGGGAATGAACGTGATGCACGGAGGTTGCACTCGATGACTTTCACTGTCGGTCCCTTTGCCAGATACTGGATGTTGAACGGACCGGAGATGTTGAGTTCCTTGGCAATCTGACGGCTTATCTTCTTCAGCTGTCTGATGGTTGAATAGTAAATCTGCTGTGCCGGGAACACGAGTGTGGCATCGCCTGAGTGTACACCTGCAAACTCGATGTGCTCGCTTATTGCATATTCCACGATTTCTCCCTGTTGTGCCACGGCATCGAACTCGATTTCCTTGGTGTCCTGCATGAACTGGCTTACAACGACTGGATAGTCCTTGCTAACTTCGGTTGCCATATTGAGGAAGCGGTCGAGCTCTTCATCGCTGTAGCATACGTTCATGGCTGCTCCGGAGAGAACGTATGACGGACGTACAAGCACTGGGTAGCCTACTTCGCTGATGAATTCCTTGATGTCTTCGTGGGAAGTGAGTGCGCGCCATGCCGGCTGGTCGATGCCGAGCTTGTCGAGCATTGCCGAGAACTTGTTGCGGTTTTCTGCACGGTCGATGCTGATAGGGGAGGTGCCGAGGATTGGTACGTCCTGGCGGTGGAGTTTCATTGCGAGGTTGTTCGGAATCTGTCCGCCTACGCTGACAATCACTCCGCGTGGCTGTTCAAGGTCGATCACATCAAGCACGCGCTCGAATGACAACTCGTCGAAGTAGAGACGGTCGCACACATCGTAGTCGGTACTTACTGTCTCGGGGTTGTAGTTGATCATGATGCTCTTGTAGCCCAACTTGCGTGCGGTGTTGATGGCGTTCACTGAACACCAGTCGAACTCTACTGAAGAACCGATGCGGTAGGCGCCTGAACCAAGCACGACTACTGACTTTTCGTTGTGGTAGTAGTTCACGTCGTAGCCTTTTGTGCCGTAGGTCATGTAGAGGTAGTTGGTGAGTTCGGGATGCTCGCTTGCAACGGTGTTGATGCGCTTCACTGCCGGCAGCACTCCAAGTTCCTTTCTGTATTTGCGTACCTTCAGGTTTGCCTCTTCCATGTTTCCGGATGGCTTGAGCACGAAGCGTGCAATCTGGAAGTCGCTGAATCCGCATGACTTTACTTCTGTCATGAACTCGGGAGTGATTTCCTCGAGTGAGTTGAGGCTCTGCAACTGGTGCTTGAGGTCAACGATGTGTTTCAGACGTGAGATGAACCATGTGTCAATCTTTGTCAGTTCTTCTATGCGCTCTATTGTGTAGCCCTCTTCCAGTGCCTGTGCGATGGCAAAGATGCGGAGGTCGGTTGGGTTTGCCAATTCATTGTCGAGGTCGGTGAACTTGGTGTGGTCGTTGCCCACGAATCCGTGCATGCCCTGTCCAATCATTCGCAGTCCCTTCTGTATCATCTCTTCGAACGAACGTCCGATGGACATGATTTCGCCCACTGACTTCATTGATGAACCAATCTTGCGGCTCACTCCGGTGAACTTGGTGAGGTCCCAACGCGGAATCTTGCAAATCATGTAGTCGAGGCTTGGTGCTACGTAGGCTGAGTTTGGTGTGCCCATCTCTCCGATTTGGTCGAGTGAATATCCGAGCGCAATCTTTGCTGCTACGAATGCGAGCGGATAGCCGGTTGCCTTTGATGCCAAGGCTGAAGAACGGCTGAGTCGTGCGTTGATTTCAATGACACGGTAGTCGTTGGTCACTGCATTGAATGCAAACTGAATGTTGCACTCGCCCACGATATTGAGGTGGCGTACTGTCTTTATGGTCAGTTCCTGCAACATCTTCACTTGATCGTCGGTAAGAGAGCAGGTAGGTGCAACCACAATGGATTCTCCGGTGTGGATGCCCAGTGGGTCGAAATTCTCCATGCTTGCTACGGTGAAGCAGTGGTCGTTCTTGTCGCGTATGCACTCGAACTCAATTTCTTTCCATCCCTTCAGCGATTCTTCCACAAGAATCTGTGGTGCGAAGGTGAAGGCGCTTTCTGCCAGTTTGATGAACTCTTCTTCGTTGGGGCAGATGCCGCTTCCGAGTCCGCCCAATGCATAGGCTGAACGTATCATGACCGGATAGCCGATTTCGCGTGCTGCCTTGATGGCATCGTCCATGTTCTCCACTGCGTGGCTCACTGGAGTCTTGATGCTGATTTGGTCGAGTTGTTTTACGAAGAGGTCACGGTCTTCGGTGTTCATGATTGCCTCGACTGAGGTTCCGAGCACTTCCACTCCGTATTCTTTCAGTGTGCCGTTGAGGAACAGTTCGGTACCGCAGTTGAGTGCGGTCTGTCCTCCGAATGCCAGCAGTATTCCGTCGGGACGTTCTTTCTTGATAATGCCTGTTACAAAAAAAGGTGTCACTGGTAGGAAATAGACCTTGTCAGCAATACCTTCGGATGTCTGAATAGTTGCAATGTTCGGATTCACGAGCACGGAACTGATGCCTTCTTCTCTAAGTGCTTTCAGCGCTTGAGAACCTGAATAATCGAATTCTCCGGCTTGGCCTATCTTTAGTGCACCAGAGCCGAGAACCAGTACTTTCTTGATTTGCTTGTCCATATATAACATTTTGTTGCTTTGTTGTAGTGAGAATTTTTTTTCTTTTGTGCAAAGGTACGTATTTTATTGGTCTTACGCAATAATTGTGCGCTTTATTTTTCTTTGGGCATGATCGATGGCGATGATTGGCTTTTCTGTTTCAGTATTTGCGGAATGTCAACTCGCTTTTGGTGCTCGACAATATGAGCCGTTTTTTTGTCAAGGCTGTTATTGCAAACTTGCCGTCGGGAGTGCATCCGTATTGTGTGAGTGAATCGAGCGGCTCTTCTGTGTCGAAGGGACGGTGGAATGTCTGGTCGATGAAGAGCGAGTCGCTTGTGTAGTGGAAGTAGGAGAGATGGTATGTGTCGTAGGACTTGCTCATGTCACGCATCTGCAGGATGTTGTACTTGATGGTGTAGTACAGACGGCGGCTCTCGTTGGTTGCTATGGTGGCGCCGGTTTCCTTGTCCACCCATTTGGTGAGTTGCCAGTTGCCGTCGAGGTCTCCATTGACATCTGTCTTGTCGCATGACTGCAATAGAAGGAGTGGAAACAGCAGCAGAAAAATTTTTACGATCATTGAAGAAAGTCCGTCTATCAGGTGAAATCTTATCATCGAAGAAAGCCTGTCCTTCAAATGAAGTCCATCCATCAGGTGAAATCTGTTTGTTGCATGAATCCCTTTCATCGTATGAATCCCTCCTTTCTTATTGTAAGCGACAGTCCGGTGCTGTTGCTGATGATGCTGCCGTGGTTGAGTCCTGCGGCTGCTGTGGCTGACCATCCTTTTAAGTGTGATGGCTTGTATGTCAGTTCTGCCAATAGGAATTGGTTGTCCTTGGTGTTGGTGAGCGGTGCATCGTAGTTTCCCCACGAACGCATGTAGGTGTAGAGTATGCGGTAGTGGAGTGATGCAGACGGATCACCGTTTATGCCGATGTGCATGGCTTTAATTCTGCTATGCTGCGTGCTGATGCTACCGTTACTATTATATATGGGAGAGATGATCAGTGGGTTGCCGGTCGACATTCCCCAATGTTGCCATCCTCCGTAGATGTGGTTTTGGTAGTAGTTGTCCTTGCCGCTTATCTGGACGGGCAGGTTGTTGGTCTTGTCGTGGTAGATTCCTCCAGTCTGGTCTTTGGTCGACATCAGTTCCATGACGATGGTTGAAACCACGGGGTTCTTGGGCAGGTGTGCTTCCAGCCCCCATGTCATGTCTTTCCATCCGTATTGCAGAAACAGCTGTGAGTGGTCTTCGAAGAGATGTTCGAAGTATCCGCGGACAGACCAGCCGGAGTGGTGGTAGGTGAGGCTTCCGTACCAACTGCCCACATGGTTGCCTTCCACATTCTTGTAGTTGCCGTCGTTTGGGTCGCCGCCTCCCACGAAGAGTGCGTTGAAGTAGCTGCTCAGTCCGTTGTCCATCTTGACGTGTGAACTGAAGTTGGGGTTGGTGTCGTCTGCCCGTTGCGAGACGTTCCACACTTCGCCGCCGAACTGTGTGGCTATCTGCAGCCCTCCTTCGTAGGTGAGTGGAAAACGGTCTTTGCGTCCGATGCGGAAGAAGAGCGACTTGCTGTGGAAGAGCGAATTGTTGGAGTAGAGTTTCTTGCCTTGGGTGGTTTCTTCCTGCCAGTTGTTGTCGGTGTACCATCCGAAGGCTGCGTGTCCCTTGATGCCCACCCACTTGTGTGTGCCCGGAATGTTCCAGTATTCTGGCATCTCGATCCTTACTTGCGGGATGGGGCGTGCGTTGCATCCTATCACCATGTCGCCTGAGCTCAGTTCGCGGTTGTTGAATGGCATGGGCAGTTCCTTGGAACCGAGGGTCAGTAGGAATGCCTTGTATTCTACTTGTGCATAGAGTTGCTGGATGAAGAAGTCGGACGTGTGGTTTGCTGGCACTACGATGTCGGCTCCGTAGCCTATGTGCCAGTTGTGGGTTGAGTCTGCGCTCAGGTCTCTCTGTATGGCTGCCCTGAAATATCCGGAGTTGCCTTTTGCAGATGAAAGTCCGTATTTGTTGTTGGTGAACCAGAATGGTGCCCCATCGCTGTTGCTGCTTGCTGTCATGTTGGCTTCGCCCATATACGAAATGTTCTGCCCAAGTGATTTCACTTGCGCAGAACAGTATGTGGTTGCTGCCAGAAGGAGCAGCAGATGCAGCCTGGGGTTCATGGCTACGCTTATTTTGCGAAACTTACGGAACGTGTCTCGCGGATGACGGTTATCTTCACTTGTCCCGGATAGGTCATCTCGTTCTGGATCTTCTGTGCGATGTTGGCACTGAGGATTTCGATTTCTGCATCTGATATCTTGTCGGCGCCTACGATGACACGGAGTTCGCGTCCTGCCTGGATGGCATAGGTCTTGGTAACTCCCGGGTAGCTCATTGCGAGTTCCTCGAGGTCGTGCAGACGTTTGATGTAGGCTTCAACGATTTCGCGGCGTGCTCCCGGACGTGCACCTGAAATGGCGTCGCACACTTGTACGATTGGTGCGAGCAGTGTGGTCATCTCGATTTCGTCGTGGTGTGCTCCGATGGCGTTCACGATGTCGGGCTTTTCTTTGCATTGCTCGGCTATCTTTGCTCCGTAGAGTGCGTGTGGTGTTTCTGGGTCTTCGTCAGGCACTTTTCCTATGTCGTGGAGGAGTCCGGCACGGCGTGCTTTCTTTGGGTTCAGTCCGAGTTCGGCTGCCATGATGGCGCAGAGGTTGGCTGTTTCGCGTGCGTGCTGCAGTAGGTTCTGTCCGTAGGATGAACGGTATTTCATCTTTCCAATGAGACGGATGAGTTCCGGATGGAGTCCGTGGATGCCTATGTCGATGGCTGTGCGCTTTCCGGTTTCGATGATTTCTTCCTCGAGTTGTTTCTTCACTTTGTTCACCACTTCCTCGATGCGTGCCGGATGGATTCGTCCGTCGGCTACGAGCTGGTGGAGTGCAAGGCGGCAGATTTCACGGCGTACGGGGTCGAATGCGCTGATGACGATTGCTTCGGGTGTGTCGTCGACTACGAGCTCGGTGCCTGTGGCTGCTTCGAGTGCTCTGATGTTGCGTCCTTCGCGTCCGATTACTCTACCTTTGATTTCGTCGTTTTCGAGGTGGAACACTGTGATGGAGTTTTCGATGGCTGTTTCGGTTGCCACGCGCTGTATGGTCTGTATGACGATGCGCTTTGCTTCTTTGTTGGCTGTGAGCTTGGCGTCGTCCACGATTTCGTTGATGTATTGCTGGGCTTGTGTGCGTGCCTCGTCTTTCATGCTCTGCATGAGGTGTTCTTTGGCTTCGTCGGCTGAGAGTCCGCTGATTTGCTCCAGTTTGGTGCGCTCCTGTGCGGTGAGTTCCTCGAGTTCGGCGCGTTTCTTGTCGTTGTTGGCTATTTTTGCTTCAAGGCTTTGGCTGAGGCTTTCGCAGTCTTGCTTCTTGCGGATGAGTTCCTCGTGTCGCTGGTTGAGTGAAATTTCTCTCTGCTTGAGTTTGTTTTCCATCTGCTGGAACTTGGAGTTGCGCTGTGACGCTTCTTTCTCGAGTTCTGCTTTTTTGTTGAGGAATTTCTCTTTCACTTCCAGGAGTTTCTTGCTCTTGATGTTTTCGGCTTCTTCCTGTGCCTCCTTGATTGATTTGTTGTAACTCTGTTTTAGAACATATCTGAACAGAACATACCCGATTGCGGCTCCAATGAGGAGTGCAATCACTGATGCGATTAATGCGATAATTGTTGTGGTTGCCATTTTCTGTTGTTTTGTTATTGTTAAAATACGCACAAAGCCAGTCTGCACCTTATTTTATTGTGTGCATTCTGAAATTGTGCGTGTGGTTTTTTTGCTTTGTTTGTTTTGCTATGCTATGCTGTCGGCGGATGAATCTGCGATTTTCATTGTCCGATGAACTTCGTTGACTCGTGATCTTCTTAGATCTGCAGAACTTGGAGTTGCTCTTCCGAACTTGGAACTGTTCTTCTGGACTTGGAGTTGCTCTTCCGAACTTCTTTGCTCTGCGAATTTGGAGTTGCTCTTCCGAACTTTATTCCTCTGCGAGAACCTTGTCGATTTCTTCGGTCAGGTCGTCGAGCGCTTCGAATATCGGTGTGGCATCGCTCTTTTTCTCTTCCGTGAGTGCTTTGACTTCGGACTTGAGCATCGCCATTGCATAGTAATAGTTGTCGTTGGGGACTTTGCTGTAGGTCTCGCGTATAGTGTTGAGCAGCTGGTTTACGTTGCCGGCTGCCTTGCGGATGGTTTCCTCCTGCTCGGCATTGGTGACTACCATGGGCAGTGTCATGCCGTCTACTGTTACGTGGATTGTCAGTTTGTTCCCTTCCATGTTTTATGTATTGCTTGTCTGCCCGTCGGTGGTGGTGTGGTCGGTGTCGATGCTGACTCCTTCCTGTTTGAGCAGTCCGATACATTTGTTTACTTCACGCACTAGCCTTGTGATGCGTTGGCGGGCGGCTTGCAGGTCGCCATCGCTTATTTCCATCATTTTGGCTGTTTTCAGATTGTCGTAGTCCTTGCGGCTTGCCTCCAGCTGGGCGTTGAGGTCTCTGATGTCATTGTCTTTCTGCTTGATGACCTCTTTCAGACTATTGTTGTCTTGGCACAGTGACTGGTAGCTGTTGATGAGCTGTTGTACTTTTGCTTCGAACAACCGCAGTTTTTTCTTTTCCTCGTTTGTCATCTGAAGCCGTCTCTAGGACTGTTGCTTTTCTGTTTTTTATTTCTTCATCTTGTTCTCGGCCTTGTCGAGGTCGTTCTGTGAAGGGCGCGGCTCTTTCTTGGCGAGGGTTACGATGTTGTAGACATATTCTGTTGCCCATGCCTCGGAGAATCCCAGCGCTTTCTGGTATTTCCTTACGGCGAAGGCTGACTTGCGGACTCCGTCGTCCTTCCAGTCGTTGTTTGTGAGTATGTCGTTCACCGTCTTCTCAATCATCACTCTGAGCATTTTCTTGAGGAACGACGGTATCCGGAATTTCCATTTCATGAGGTTGCCCACCAGCATCATCAGTTCCTGGGTGTAGCCTTGGAAGAGGTAGAGGTAGTTCCTCACGTCCATCTGGCTCTTGCATCCTTTCTTGATGCTTTGGTCGATTTCCTTGAAAAATCCGTCGCTGATGCCGTAGAGGTCCTGCAACATCTTCTGGCAGGCTTTCTTCTCGCCTACACCAAGTTTATTGTTGACTGTGGCAACATGCAGCGATCGCTTGAAAGCTGCCATGTCGGGCAATGATGCCAGGTTGGAAATGCCAAGGTTGGCTGCAAGCACGCTTTGGAAGTAGACTTTTATCAGCGTCATGAAGTCCTCCATGCCTCCCACATTCTCCTTCTGTTTTTTCTTGAAAATATCTGTTAGTCCCATATTTCGTGTGTAAAAATACATATTCATTGCAAAGTTACTAAAATTAGGGGAACGGACAATACCTTCGCTGCTTTTTTTTGAAGAAATGTTGTTTCATCCTGAGATTCGCCTCCCGTCCGGCTGCAGTTTCCCGCTTGTCCGGACTGTCTTTTTCTTCTTGTCCAGTCCTCTTTTTTTCTTCTGTCCGAACCTTCGGTTTTCCCCAGCCAGGAACAGCAGTTTTATTTTCCTGGTCAGAGAAATTTATTTTCCTGGTCAGAGAAAAAAATCCAGTCAGAGAAATTTTTGACGCCCTGCAGAGAGAAAAATGTGGGCTTGCCTATAAAAATAATTTTGAAGAAGTGGAGACTGCAATATTTTTTGTATCTTTGCACTGTAAAGTTAATTGCAAAGATGAAAATATACAACTTGTCGGAGACAAATTCTATTGTGAACCAGTATCTCGCAGAAATGAGAAACGTGGATGTGCAGGACGACAGAACCAGGTTCAGAAACAATATGGTGCGCATAGGACATGTCATGGCATACGAGGTGAGCAAGCGACTGGCTTACTCCACGAAGAATGTGCAGACACCGCTGGGCGTAGCGTCAGTGAGCACGCCCGATAACGACATCGTCATCGGCACCATCTTCCGTGCCGGACTGCCGTTCCATCAGGGCTTCCTCGAAGTGTTCGACAAGGCGGACAGCGCTTTCGTCTCTGCCTACCGATACTATACCGACAAGGAATGTGAAAAAGTCGGCATCAAGACCGAGTACATCGCCAGTCCGCAGCTCGACGGCAAGACCCTCATACTTGCCGACCCGATGCTCGCCACCGGCGGAAGCATGGAACTGGGCTACGAAACGTTCTGCACGAAAGGTATACCGGCAGAAGTGCATCTTTGCTGCATCATCGCCTCAAAGAAAGGCGTGGACTACGTGAAGCGCATGTTCCACAAGAACCCATACGTGTCACTGTGGTGCGCTGCCATCGACCCAATGCTCAACGAGCACGCCTACATCGTGCCGGGACTGGGCGATGCAGGCGATTTGGCTTATGGAGAAAAGATTTAGATATTATATATGAAAACAGATTCAGATGGCTATCCCGCGTCGACGCGGACAAGTGTTTGCCCATATTGCCCTAACACAGAAACGGAGGTAATATGGAATTGATATTTATTTACATGATTTCGGCACTGGTGCTGTCATCCATATGCTCAGTTCTGGAGGCAATACTGCTGTCTACCCCGATGACATTCATCACCTCACTCGAAACTCAGGGACGCAAAGGCGCAGCGCTGCTCAAGAAATACAAAATGAACATCGACCGTCCGATATCAGCCATATTGGTGGTCAACACCATCGCCAACACCGTTGGCGCATCACTGGTCGGCTCGCAGGCAATGCAGGTGGCACAAGACATGGGCTATTCCCACGACACATTCGTAGGAATCATCTCAGCCGTATTTACCCTGCTCATCCTCGTGTGCTCCGAAATCACACCAAAGACCATCGGGTCATGCTATTGGAGAACCCTTGCCATCCCGGCATCAAAAATCATCCATGTGCTCGTAGTCATCACCTTGCCCCTCGTCTACTGCATCGAGCGGTTCACCCACCTCATCTCGCGTCACTCACAGCAAGTGTCCGTTAGCCGTGAAGAAGTGTCAGCCATGGTGACAGTAGGAGCGGAAGAAGGTGTGCTCGAGAAGAAAGAAAACAAAATGATACAAAGCCTCCTGCGGCTCGATGAGATAACAGCCCACGAAATCATGACCCCAAGTGTCGTGGTATCAATGGCATCAAGCTCCATGACACTGAAGGAATTCTATGCCGACGAAGAACTAGCCAAATACTCGCGCATACCCATCTACGACGATGACAACAGCGACTACATCACCGGCTATGTGCTCCGACAGACCATACTCGAGCGACTTGCCGAGGATAAATTCAACATCCACCTGAAGGATCTTGCCCGTCCGATCCTCTCCTTCTCCGAAGACGAGTCGGTGGCAGACATATGGGAAAAACTCCTCGAGAAGAAAGAGCACATCTCAATCATCATCGACGAGTACGGCAGCCTCCGCGGCATCGTCACCCTTGAAGATGTCATCGAGTCAATGCTTGGCTTCGAAATCGTCGATGAAAAGGACGAAGTGGTCGACATGCAGGAATATGCCAAGGCACAGTGGAAGAAACAACAGAAAAAACAGGGCAATATAGCCAATGTCGCAGAAAATGCTGCAAGTGATGCCGCAAGCAACACCACAAATCATGACCCTTCATGATGCAATACTGCGCAGCTAAGTTCTTTTCGTTAACTTCATCAAGTGCGTATCGTATTCCCTCGCGCGCATATATAATATAAGGAATAGCTCTCATAAATGCACTCTCGTAGAGCGAAACTGAAAAGTGGGCAGAAATAGGATTTGCCCCTCTCTGAAGACGTTAAGGCAAGCTAGGAATTGTGCAAGGAAAAATATGCAGGAGAGTGTAGGAATGAAGTATGGTAATTTGTTGTTTGCGGCAAGATAGGGTTTGATTTATTCTGCCGCAAATGGCGTCTTTATGTTGCTTACGGCAAAATAAGTAGTATTTTATTTTGCCATAAACAGCTTTTTATGTGTCCGTGCGGCAAGATTATTTGAATTATGAGCACGATAATAGGAAGAAAAGAAGAGATAGCCGAACTTGAAAGGCTTTATCACAAAATGAGGCAGTGCCCCTATAATC
>CAVHYP010000001.1:14817-96452 GCA_963640465.1 Bacteroidaceae bacterium
TTCCAATTATGATAAGGAATGTTTTAGAAACGGGATTTTATGCCGATTTGAAACCAACTTCAACCATATTTGCCTATAACTTTAACTTCATGCAACAACTGCCCTGTAATGTGGGTTAAAAAATCGTACATAAACGTACACAATCGTACACAAACGTATAACTGCCCCTCCTGCCATGTCGTAACTTTGCGCTGTGATTCACAAAGCCCTCTCCGGAGAGGACAAAATTGCTCCCCAGTCAGGAAAAAATCCCAGTCAGAGAAATTTGGGGCCCCGACCAAGCCCCAGATGGACCTGCCGACAGAAGGTGCAAAAAATAGGAAAAACAAGCCTCTCCTAAATCATCCCCTGAAGGGAAGAACTTACAAAGCAAGCTGGTGGCAATCTGCTAAATTTTCATTGCGCTCTTTGATATATTGGAACACACGTCTTGCCGCATTGCGATGCTTTATTCTGTGGCTTTCATCATTCGGTTGAGCCACGGGCTGATGACGAGGAGGATGATGCCTGCAACGCCTGACATGCCGACGAAGAGTATGAAGAAGTCGTAGAGGCTGGTGATTTGCCATCCGAAGATGGAGGATGTCTTGATGATCTTGCCTGTGGTTTCGTCGAACTGTGGCATCAGACTGCTGAGTGTGCCTGCCAGTTTGTTGGCTGCTGCATTGCTGAGGTACCACACTCCCATGAGCAGACTGGAGAGGCGGACGGGCGAGAGCTTGGTGACCATGGAGAGTCCGATGGGGGAGAGGCTGAGTTCGCCGCATGTGTGGATGAAATAGAGTGACACGAGCCAGAACATGCTTATCTTGGTGGTGGAGTCCACTCCTCGTACTCCGATGGCAATCACTCCGTAGCCGATGCTGAGGAGGAGCAGGCCGATGGCTTGCTTGGCTGGCGACGAGGGCTCGAGACGGTGTTTGTCGAGCCATGTCCACAGGGCTGCGAACACTGGTGCGAGTGCCACTACGAAGAATGCGTTGAACGACTGTGCCCAAGCTGTCGGCATGGTCCAGCCCCAGAACTCGCGGTCGATGTTGCGGTCGGTGAAGAGTGTGAGCGATGCTCCTGCCTGTTCGTATGCGCTCCAGAAGAATATGACGAAGAAGGCAATGATGTAGATCACGATGATGTGGCGGCGCTCGACGGATGTGAGCGACTTGTCGATGATGATGTAGACTGGCATCATGACGCATGCAGAGAGGATTGCTCCCTGGATGATGTCGTCGGTGGTGTAGGCTATGATTGCTCCGAGGATGAGGAATCCGACGGTGCAGAGGATGGCTTGGAGGATGGATGTCTTCTTGTTGGTGGCTGTTGTGACTTTATCGGTAGGTGTGCTCTTGTGGCGTACGGGCGGTATGCCTACTTGGCGGCCTTCGGGGGTGACAAGCAACTTGTTCTTGAGTAGGGCAAAGATGACGAGTGACATAAGGATGGCTATTGAGGAGGCGAGGAACCCCCACTTGTAGTCGATTTCTGCCAGTTGTCCGCATACGAGCGGTGCGAAGAATGCTCCGATATTGATTCCCATGTAGAAGATGGTGAATGCTCCGTCGCGTCGCTTGTCGTCGGGCTCGTAAAGGTCGCCCACCATGGTGCTGATGTTAGGTTTGAAGAATCCGTTGCCGCAGATGATGAGTGCCAGTGCGGCAAACATGAGTGCTATGCTGAGGTCTGTTTGGCTTGCGAGGCTTGCGCTGAGGAACATCATGAACTGTCCGGCTGCCATGAGTATCTGACCTACGAAGATGGAACGGCGGTTGCCCCAGTAGCGGTCGGAGATGATGCCTCCGATGAGGGGTGTGAGGTAGACGAGTCCGGTGTAGCTGCCGTAAATCTGATTTGCCAGTGCATCATTCATCATGAGTATCTTTGTCATGTAGAGGATGAAGATTGCACGCATTCCGAAATAACTGAAGCGTTCTGCCATTTCGGTGGAGAACAGCAGGTAGAGTCCTGCAGGATGTTTTGATGTCTTTGCCATTGGTTTTGCTTTGTGTTTTTAACTCACAAAGATAGGCATTTATTCTGACATGGAGCATGCTTGAAACAGGAAAACGCATCAAAAACTGTGTTCTGATGCGTTTTGTCTGTGTATTTGTACTGTTGCGGGGCTTGTCTTATGCTGTCATCTGCTTGAGTTTCTTGAGCAGCGCAAACATGACGATGGCACTGATGAGGCACAGCGCAATGAGTATTCCCCAGTTGTACATCAACGGGATTTTGTCCCACAGTTTTGACGGGATTGAGCTCAGATAGTTGCCTATGGCTGTTGCCACGAACCATCCGCCCATCATCAGTCCCTTGTATTTTGGCGGTGCCACTTTCGAAACGAAGGAGATGCCCATGGGGGAGAGCAGAAGCTCGGCGATGGTGAGGGTGAAGTAGGTGGAGATGAGCCATGATGGCGACAGAATGCTTTGTGTCTGCTTCTCGCCGAGGTCCATCGGAGAGATGAGTCCGGTGGATGCCAGTGTGATGACTCCGAAGCCGAGGGCTGCTATGACCATACCCCATGCGATTCGTGTGGGTGCACTCACTTCTTTGCCTTTATTGGTGAGCATGCCGAAGAATGCCATGCTGAATGGTGTGAGGGCTACTACGAAGAAGGGGTTGAACTGCTGGAAGTCGGACGGCTGTGCCATGGTGGGGTCGCTCATGCCCTGATAGAGCAGGAAGGCTCCAACCCAAAGCACGAGGGTGCATGCGAGGCAGATGATGCGCGAGCTTTTCTTCTTTGCCTGGAAAGTGGAGAATCCGGTGTAAACGGATATGGCTATGAGTGCCAGACTGAAGATGTTGAAACCTATGCGTATGGGTCCGGTGACGGTGAGGTTGGTGTATTTCTTCGCGAAGAAGGTGAGGGCAGCACCGTTCTGATGGAATGCCATCCAGAAGAAGATGACTACTGCAAAGACGAGTAGCAGGGCTGCGATTCTGTCCTTTGTCTGCTTGGGTGTCAGTTCCTCTACTGCTGCGTGGTTTTCTTCTGCCTGCTTGAGTGTGACGTCAGCCTGCTTGAACCAGCTGCGGCATGAATAGTAGATGATGGCTGAGAGTATGAGCGAGATGCATGCCACTCCGAAGCAGAGTCCGTAGCCGGAGTAGAGTGCTTCAAGATATTTGGGGCTGTTGTTGCTTGCGTCATACACGAATCCATATTCTGCAAGGTGCATGTTGGTGATCCACTTTGCCATTGACGGTGCGAACATGGCTCCGATGTTGATTGCCATATAGAACAGACTGAATGCTGAGTCGCGCTTGGATGCGTATTTGGCATCGTCGTAGAGGTTGCCTACGAGCACTTGGAGGTTGCCCTTGAAAAGTCCGGTTCCGAGTGATACTCCGAGTAGTCCGAGGTACATGGCTATTTCACCCGTGGTGTCGGCTCCAGTAGGGATGGCAAGTCCCATGTAGCCGAGGAACATGACGATGAAGCCGAGGGTGACGCACTTGCCGTAACCTATCTTGTCGGCAAGCATTCCGCCGAAGAACGGGGAGAAATAGACTACTGCAAGGAAGATGGCATAGACATCGCCTGCCTTTGCTTCGCCCCAGCCGAACTTTGCCTGCATGAACAGGGTGAAGATGGCAAGCATCGTGTAGTAGCCGAAGCGCTCGCCTGTGTTTGCCAATGAAAGGGCGTAGAGTCCTTTGGGCTGATTTTCAAACATAATCTATCGGGGCCTTGGCTGGTTATTTCTTGATATTTGCTTTCTGCAGACCATAGCCTTTCTTCTTGTCTTCGCGCAGGAGCAACAGTGCGATGATGATGGCAACGACTCCGAATGCTGCGAAGATGGACATGGTCTGTGTGTAGTCTATCACTCCGTCGGCAGCGGTATTGGCTTGGTTGACCTTACCGATGAAGATTGGCACGAGCGAGAGTCCGATGTTCTGGATGTAGAAGATGACAGCGTAGGCTGTGCCGAGGAGGTGCATCGGTATGATCTTCGGTACGGATGGCCACATGGCTGAAGGCACGAGTCCGAATGCAATGCCAAGTACCACCATCATGGCAATGGCTACATAAACGGAGGTGACTGACGGGATGGCGAACACCACGTGTACGAATGCAAGCAGTATTGAACCGATGAGCATGAGTGTGGCGCCTTTGCCTATCTTGTCGTAGAGGAAGCCGAAGAGTGGGGTGAGGATGATGGTTCCGTAGGGCAGCATTGAAGGGATGCTTCCGGCTATGTCTTCCTCAACTCCGTATTTGATGACCATGAGTTTGGTTGCAAACTTGAGGAATGGGAATACTCCTGCATAGAACATGAGGCAAAGCAGGGTGATGTACCAGAATCCCTTGTTGGTGAAGAGGATGCCAAGGTCCTTGAACTGGAATCCCTGTTCCGGCTCTCCGGCTGTGGCTGCAACTGCCTTGTCTTCCTTGATGTCCATGATACAATAGATGAGGAAGCTGACCATGGCAATGCAAAGGAGGATTGCTCCCAGCCCGACAGATGCGCTTACACCTCCCATGCTCTTTGCGAAGGGCAGTGAGAAGCTGAGGGCTGCTGCTGTTCCGAATCGTGCCAATGCCACCTGGGTGCCCATTGCCAATGCTAGTTCGTGGCCTGTAAACCACTTGACAAGCACTTTGGAAACGGTAATACCGGATATCTCGCATCCTACTCCATAGATTGCAAATCCGATGCATGCGTAGATGACCTGGAGTTTGTAGCCGAAGAGTTCGCCTTCGAACTCATGTCCCACTGCATACCACTTGACAAGTGCACCGACGAACATCAGTGCTGTTGCAAGTATTCCTGTGAAGCGGATTCCGAACTTGTCGAGGATGATGCCGCCGAAGAACAGCATGAGTAGGAATACATTGAAGAATCCGTAGGAACCGGAGAAGAATCCGTATTCATCGGATGTCCATGCAAGTCCGAGCCCTCCATCTTCCTTGGCTGCCGTAAGGAGTGGTTCGAGCGGTGACATGACGTCGGTGAAGAAGTATGCGAACATCATGGTGAATGATACGATGATAAGAGCAGTCCATCGTGCGAAAACTGAGTCGCTCAGTTTCTTTCTGATTTGTGTTTTGATAGTTTCAGTCATATTGTTATTGTATTGTTTGTTTATTTATTTATTCGTTTATATGTCTGTTTGTTATGTCAGTCCGTTATGTATGTTTGCTTGTTTGCCTGTTTTGTTCTGTTTGTAGTGCCTGTCAGCCTGTCATGTTTCTTATGCCTGTTAGCCTATCCAGCTTGTTATACCTGTTAGCGACTGGCTATTTCTTCAGCCACTTGTCGAGCCATGCAAAGAAACGGCGCTGCCAGAGCACTCCGTTCTGTGGTTTCAATACCCAGTGGTTCTCGTCGGGGAAGATGAGAAGCTCTGCCGGGATGTTGCGGTAGCGTGCGGCATTGAATGCAGCGATGGCTTGTGACGTGACTATGCGGTAGTCTTTGTCGCCTGAGATGCAGAGGATTGGCGCATCCCACTTGTCTGCAAACAGATGGGGCGATGCTGCATAGGTGCGCTGCACTGCAGGGTCGTCTTTATGCCAGAAAGCACCTCCGAGATCCCAGTTGGTGAACCATGCTTCTTCTGTCTCAAGATATTGCTGTTCGAGATTGAATATGCCGTCGTGGGCTATGAAGCACTTGAAGCGTTTGTCGTGGTTGCCTGCCAGATAGTAGGTGCTGAAGCCTCCGAAGCTTGCGCCCACGCATCCTAACCGGTCTTTGTCGATGAACGGATAGGTGGCGACTGCATCGTCGATGGCACTGAGGTAGTCTTTCATGCACTGACCGCCATAGTTGGTGCTGATTTCCTCGTTCCATTGTGAACCGAACCCAGGAAGACCTCGACGGTTGGGGGCTACGACCACATAGCCGTTGGCTGCCATTGTCATCATGTTCCATCGGTAGCTCCAGAACTGACTGACCGGACTTTGTGGTCCGCCTTCGCAGAAGAGCAGGGTAGGGTACTTCTTGCTTTTGTCGAAGTTGGGGGGAAGGATAATCCATGAGAGGAGGTCTTTGCCGTCGGTGGTCTTCGACCAGCGTGGCATCACGTCTCCCCATGCCACGTTCTCCTTGAAGTATTTGTTTTCGTTGGTCACCTGGCGTGGTTCGCCACTGTATGCATTAACGAAATAAAGCTCGGGTGCTTCCTTCATTGACTGGCGCGGACAAATGAGGTCTTTGCCGCAGAGTGCCACTCCGGTGTAGTCGTACTGTCCTTTGGTAAGTTTGAATACTTCGCCATAGAGGTTTGTGCGGTAGACATGGGTTTCTCCATGCCATACTCCAGTGAAGTAGATGACATCGGTGGTTGTGCCCCAGCAATAGGTGTCGACGTTGCTGTCGAACTTCTCAGTGACATATTTCTTCTTACCGGTGGTAAGGTCATAGATGCAGAGGCGGTTGCGGTCGCTCTCGTATCCGTCGTGCTTCATACTTTGCCATGCAATGTATTTGCCGTCGGGAGAGAAGCGTGGATTGGTGTCGTAGCCAAGGTTGAGGTCTCCGCTCTGCTGGTTCACAGCCTGGTCCTTCAGCGATTTGGTGTAGTCTACCTTTGGTGCTACATATCCTTCGGGCTTGCAGAGGTTTTTTGTCTTGCCGGTTGCCAGGTCGTAGAGATAGATGTCGGAGTCTGTGCTTGTGGCATAGTCGAGTCCTGTCTTCTTTCTGCAGGTGTAGGCAATCTGTCGTGAGTCGTTGCTCCATGCCAGTTGTTCCACTCCTCCGAATGGTTTCATAGGACATTCGTACGGTTCTCCTTCAAGAATGTCGGTGACGGACTCTGAGACCTTTTCGCCATCGAAGTCTGCAATGAACGGATGTGGTATGTTCTCTACATATTCATCCCAGTGGCGGAATATCACTTCATCGATTACTTTCCCCGATGCCTTGTCGAGATCGGGGTAAAGGTCTGCAGTTCTCTCACCATACTTGACAGACTGTATGATCAATACTTTCTTCCCGTCGGGAGAGAAGTCATAGTCGTCGATACTGTTCTTCAGGAAAGAAATCTGTTTTCGGTCGCTTCCGTCGTTGTTCATCATCCACAGTTGGCTTATTCCGTCGTTGTCGGCTGCGAGGAATGCAATCTTTGCACCTTTATATATATATTTAGGCGCATTCTCGCTTCCACTGCCTTGCGTGAGCAAACGTTCGCCTGTGCCGTCGGCATTGATGGTGTAGATGACTGTGTGGCTTTTGTTCTTTGCCACACTGTAATAACTCACATTGTAGACTATGGATTTCCCGTCGGGTGATATGTCGTAGCTGCCTATGCGTCCCATCGCCCAAAGGACTTCAGGGGTGAGCCTGCCGTTGCTGATGGCTGGCTGCTGTCTGCCTATCACGTTGCTGTCTGCCTGAATATTCGTTGTAGCCATAGTCAGAAGCACTAATCCGAATATGATTCTTTTCACGTTACTGTTTTTTGTTGTGTTGTTTTCTTTGCTGTTCTTCCTGCTGTTGGCGGAGTACTTCCTGTTGCTTTTCAGCCATTGCCTGGAGGCGCTCCATCATGGAAAATGTCTTTCTGACTCCACTGTTGTTTGCCTTGCGCTCCTGATGACGTTTCTCCAGTTGTGCAAGCAGCTTCTTGTCGTCAGTGGTCTTGCGGAGGTACCACATCATGAGGATGGAGATGAGTCCGGACACGAAGTAGTAGTAGTTGAGTCCTGATGAGTAGTCGTTGAAGGTGAAGAAGAAAATGAGTGGCATGAGGTATGAAAGCCATTGCATCATCTTCATCTGCTGTGCCTGGTCGGGACTCATGCTGTCGCGCTGCTGTCGCATGCTTATCCATGTGTTGGCAACGGTTGACAAGCACCAGAGGATACAGAAGAGGCTCAGGTGGTTTCCGATTCCCCAGATGTGTGTGCCCCAGTTGATGATGTCGTCATAAGTACTGAGGTCGTCTGCCCAGAGGAATGACTGTCCGCGCAGTTCAATGGCGTTTGGTATGAAGTTGAAGAGTGCAATCCAGATTGGCATCTGAATGAGCATTGGCAAGCATCCTCCCATAGGGCTTACTCCGTATTCTGAATAGAGCTTCATGGTTTCTTGCTGGCGCTGCATTGCATCTTCCTGCTTCGGGTATTTCTTGCTTATCTCCTCCACTTTCGGACGAAGCACACGCATGCGTGCTGAAGAAAGGTAACTCTTGCGCATCAGTGGGAACACTGCCAGCTTGATGACCAGTGTCAAGATGAGGAGCACGATACCCATGTTGATGCCCCAGCTTGTGAGGAAGTCGAAGAAGTAAAGCATGAAGAACCGGTTGATGTACTTGATGAGTGGCCATCCCAGATAGACGATGCTTTGCAAGTCGAGGTCGTTGTTTGTGGTATCAATGAATTTCTCGTTGGCGCTCAGTGTGGAGAACTTGTTCGGTCCGAGGTACATGCGCAGACATGTAGGCTCGTCGCCATGTGGGTCGAACTCTGTGGTGAGTTCTGCTGTGTAGGTCTTCAGATAACCGTTGCATGATTCTTCCTTGAACTGTGTAGATGTCAGTCGAGTGGGTATGAACTTCTTGTCGGAGATGAGCACTTGGCTGAAGAACTGCGTCTTGAATGCCACCCACTGGAGATTCTCGTCATCGTCGAATTCAGTCTCGTCCTTGTCGCCTCCGGTGGAACTCAGTTCGTCGGTATCACCGTCGATGGTACGTGTGGTGATTGAACTGTGATAGTTCTCGAACTGGAATCCTTTTTCTTGTCGGCGCATTCTCTCGTTCCAGACGATGTCGAAGGTGCGAGTCTTTGTGGAGAAGAATCCGTCGAGGTTGTGTGCCGCGATATCCATCTTCAGGATGTAGGAGCCGGGAATCAGTGCGTAGGAGATGTCGATGCTTCCTTTGCCTACTGGTAGGGACATTACGACGCTGCTGTCTGTGACTAGCTTTGGAGTAAAGTAGAGGCGGTCGGTCTCGATGTTGCAGTCTTTGCCGTCGAAAAGCAACTGCATGTTAGAGTCGTCCTTGTCGAACAGTACGACTTGACCTCCCTCTTGGCTCTTGTAGGTCTTGTCCTTGAGCTCGGCACGTGCAACCTGACCACCTTTGTTGTTGATGGTTACTTTGAGCAACTCGTTTTCCAGTACTGTGGTTCCTTCGTTTATCTGACGAGCATGGAAAAGTACATTGGAGGAGTCTGTCATTTCCTGAATCTCCTTCATTGCCTTTTTCTCTGCCTCTATATTGGCAATACTGTCAGACTTCTGCTGGGCGATGGCTTCCACCATCTGCACCCTTTGCTGTTGTACAGCTCTGTCCTTACGGGTCGCATTGTCATAGAACATGAATCCGAACAATACGGCTACCATCAGGACAAAGCCAATAATAGTTCTCTTGTCCAAGTTGATGTGTGTTTTATTTGTCTTTTATGTCTATCTTTATACTTAACTCGTCGAGTTGCTTTTGGTCGAGTGCAGCAGGAGCATCAAGCATGACATCGCGTCCGCTGTTGTTCTTTGGGAATGCAATGCAGTCACGGATTGAATCGAGTCCGGCGAAGATGCTTACCCAACGGTCGAGTCCGTAGGCAAGTCCTCCGTGTGGCGGTGCTCCGTATTTGAATGCATTCATGAGAAAACCGAACTGTTCCTGTGCTTTTTCGGGGGTGAAGCCCAGTATCTCGAACATCTTTGCCTGCAGCTTCGGGTCGTGGATACGTATTGAACCGCCGCCTACTTCAATGCCGTTGCATACCATGTCGTAGGCATCGGCGCGTACGTCTTCTGGTTTTGTGTCGAGCAATGGAATGTCTTCGTTCATAGGGTGAGTGAACGGATGGTGCATTGCCATGAGTCGGTTCTCTTCGTCGCTCCATTCGAACATCGGGAATTCTGTAACCCAAAGCAGTGCGAACTTGTTTTTGTCGCGGAGCCCGAGACGGTTGCCCATCTCCAGTCGCAGTTCACACAGTTGCTTTCTTGTCTTCATGGCATCGTCGCCGCTAAGGATGAGAATGAGGTCGCCAGGGTTGGCATTCATCTTCTGTTTGAGTGCCTGGAGCTGTTCCTGAGTGTAGAACTTGTCGACACTTGACTTCACGCTTCCATCGTCCTGGACACGTGCATATACGAGTCCTTTTGCTCCAATTTGCGGACGTTTCACGAAGTCGGTGAGCTGGTCAATCTGTTTGCGTGTGTAGGCTGCACATCCGGGTGCGCAGATACCTCCGATATATTTTGCATCGTCGAACACTGCAAATGTACCGAGCTGAAGGGTGTCCATCAGTTCCACGAACTCCATGCCGAATCGCATGTCGGGCTTGTCGCTACCGAAACGTGTCATGGCTTCAATCCACGGCATACGCAGGAACGGCTCGTTGAGTTCAATTCCGCGGATTACCTTGAACAGGTGCTTTGCCATACCTTCGAATGTCTGGATGATGTCTTCCTGGGTTACGAACGACATCTCGCAGTCAATCTGTGTGAATTCGGGCTGTCGGTCTGCACGAAGGTCCTCGTCGCGGAAGCATTTTGCTATTTGGAAATAACGGTCGAAACCTGCTACCATCAATAGTTGTTTCAGTGTCTGCGGACTCTGTGGCAGTGCATAGAACTGTCCTTTGTTCATTCTTGACGGAACAACGAAGTCACGTGCTCCTTCTGGTGTGCTGCCAATGAGTACCGGAGTTTCCACCTCAATGAATCCGAGGTTGGAGAGATAGTTGCGGATTTCGATACACATCTTGTGGCGCAACTCCAGGTTGCTGCGCACTGACGGACGTCGAAGGTCGAGGTAGCGGTATTTCATTCTGATGTCGTCGCCACCGTCTGTATTGTCTTCTATGGTGAATGGTGGAGTGTCACTTGCATTCAGCACTGTGAGTTGGCCTACAATAATCTCAATGTCACCTGTCGGCATATTGGGGTTTTTGCTGTACCGCTCGTTGACGGTTCCCTTTACTTGGATGACATACTCACGGCCCAATTTGTTTGCTTCATCGCATAATGCCGCATTAACTTCTTCATTGAATACAAGTTGTGTGATGCCATAACGGTCACGTAAGTCTACGAATGTCATGCCGCCCATCTTTCGTGTGCGCTGCACCCATCCTGCAAGGGTGACTGTCTTCCCAGCATCAGCAAGACGCAATTCTCCACATGTGTGTGATCTGTACATAATGGTATATTTATCTGTTTCTTTTAATCTGACGTATAACTATTCTGTTAGGGTAGTTATCTTAAACATGCAAAGTTAACCAAAATAATTGGTTCTCATTGTACGGATAAAGGAAAAAGCGACTTTGATGGGTGAAAATCATCGTTTCATGCCAAGAAATGCTCTTCATGCTTGCTTTCATTGTATTGTTCAGATACGTCCGGTTGTCTGAGCCGATACGTCCGGTTGCCTGAACCGATACGTCCGGTTGTCTGAACCGATACGTCTGGTTGCCCTGTAACCTTCAGACAAATAACTTAGAATGGCAGACCGACAGCAAAGTGGAGCGCAAAGTCTCTGTCGAAATTGGGGTGTATAATAGGGTAGTGGAGTTGTCCGGTGTATGCAGGGTTGATGGCTTTCATACCTGCATCGAACCGAAGGATGAAGAAGTCGAGATTCATGCGAAGTCCGATGCCGTAGGAAAAGGCAATCTGCTTGTAGAACTCACTGAACTTGAATACGCCTCCCGGCTGATCTTTATAGTCGCGAATGGTCCAGATGTTGCCTCCGTCGATGAATAGTGCACCGTTGATTTTCCAGAAAAGGAAGGCTCGATACTCGAGACTCAAGTCGAGCTTGATGTCTCCCGATTGGTTGATGAAGTTGATGCCATTGTCTGCTCCGTTGTATTTGCCTGGTCCGAGCGAACGGACTGACCATCCTCTCACGCTGTTGGCTCCACCTGCAAAATATCGTTTCTCGAAGGGCAGTATGTTGGAGTTCCCGTAAGGATAGGCAATGCCGAATGCTGTGTGTATGGCGACAGAGTTGTTCTTGTCAATCCTGAAACTCTTGGAAAAGTCGAAGTCTCCCTTCACGTATTGTGCATAGGCAATGCCACAGAATGTCCGCTGACCTTCGTTGTTGGTTTTTGTGTCGACCAACCTTGTCAGCAGACCAAGCACATTGCCTGATGTCTCCACATTGGCTTTCAGTGTGTAGGCATTCTTTCCGTATGTGGTTGTGGCTGATGTACCGAGTGAGTTATAGGTATATGTGTATCCCAGTTTGGTAATCAACAGGTTCTCGTAATTGTACTTCAATATTGCGTTGGTCTTGCCCAGTGAATCGAGGTAAGCCTCCTTGAATGTCGTGGAAATCCATGGCATGTAGACATAGTTGACTTCAAGCAGGTCGAACCGGTGGCTTGATTTCTGGTCAATGCTGTTCCATCTGTATCTCCATGCGGCAGTGAGGACTCGCCGGTTGAATTCGGGCCGGTTCTGCATGTTGTACTGCAGTGAAATCTCTGACGTGGCATTGTGTGTGGCACCGAATTCCTTACTTACTACCGGGAGCAGGAAACCGGGGAAACCAAGGGTCATCTCTCCTCCCACTTCGATGTAGTTGTGTCCTTCGTATCCGTCTAGACCGGTGATTGCTTCATAGGCTCCGCGCAGTTTGAATGTCAGTGTCTCTGAACCTTTGAACAGGTTCTTGTGCTGGAGTGATGTGCTTGCAGCAATACCAAGGTCGCCTGCAGAGTTTGTTCCTTCAAGATTGAGGTTGATGGATTTGGACGCGGCATGGTTGAGGACAATGTTGCAGTTCAGCCAACCATTGTGGTTGGTTGTGTCCTCTTCTATCTTTATATTGGAATATGCAATTGCTTTCAGGCGTGTGAAGTACTTGTAGGTGAGCGATTGCATCCTTCCGTTGAATAGGTCTCCTGTCTTCAACAGTGTGTTTGAAGTGAGCAGATTGGGACGAAACCTCAGTTTGTCGGAGTAGTAGATGTTTGCTCCTTTATGTTGCTCCTTGTCCAACTGAAGGGTGTCGGTGATGCCATTGGTGTCTACAAAATAGTTGATTCTGTTTATGCGGTACTGTTTGTGGTTCTCTGGATTCGACCTTCCGTTCTCAAGATGCAGATGCACGTTCATCGTGATGTTGACTTCGGTGCTTTGTGCACAGGTGTCGGCAATGAATGTGATGTACTCTTTGTTGAACTTGTAGTAGCCGTTGGCGCGCAGTGTCGATGTGATGCGGTTGCGCTCTTCGTTTAGCAGGTTGATGTTGAACGGAATGCCTTCCTGCAACAATGACTGGGCAGTGTCTTCACCACAGATGAAGTTGCTCAATGATGTGTCCAGTACATTCCGCCGTATCTTGCGTATTGTGTATTGTTTGCCTGGCACGACTACGTAGGTCAGTGACAGTTTCTTCCCTTTTATGTCTTTGGCTGGAGTGACGTATGATTGCATGTAGCCCTCATTGTAGAGGACCTGCTTGATGTCCATTGCAGTCTTCTCTGTCTTCAGGCTGTCGTACAACACGGGGGCCTCACCTAACTTATGGAAGAACTGTGTTGCCCAGCTGGTTGAATCAACACCTCCCATGCAGTAAATCTTAAGTGGAATCTTTGCACCAAACCATTTTCTGTTAGGCGCTTGTTGCACATAGCCTGAGAGTTCCAACCCTTTGGTGGCTTTGTTGTCAACCGAAACTACGTTTACATCCTTGAGATACAACATGTCATCAGATATATAGCGGTCAACGGTACAAGAGTGTATCACTGACAAGAGCAGCAATACAATTAGTTGTACGTAGATGAAAGCTGATGGTCTGATGTGTCTGTTTGTCATTGTCTTCTTCTGAATTCGGAGCAAACGATAGCCGTTGCAATTGCTACATTGAGGGATTCTCCTGTCTGTCGGTCTGTAGGATAATTGGGAATGAACAATCGGCAGGTAACCTTGGATTCTACATCTGCGGATATACCATGTCCTTCGTTGCCCATTACGATGAGTCCGGTGACGGTCAATTCTGTGTCGTATATGTTCGTACCGTTGAGGAATGTCCCGTATATCGGGACTGCTGTGCCCATGCTGTCAATCATGGATGGAAGGTCGCAGTAGTGGATATGTGTGCGTGCCATCCCTCCCATTGTTGCCTGCACCACTTTGGGATTGTAGATGTCTGCGCTTCCTTTCGAACAGAATATATGTTCGATGCCGAACCAGTCTGCCAATCGAATTATGGTTCCCATGTTTCCGGGATTTTGTACATCGTCAAGTGCAAGGCACAACTGTGATTCGGGCAGGCTGAAGCAATTGTCCTGTTCTTCCCGTTGCTTGAATATCGCCAACAGACCTTGCGGATTGTCTTGAAAACTAAGCCTATTCGCATCGTCACCTTCAAACAGGTCAATTAGTTCGAAACTGCCTTTGAGATCATTGATGAGCTTGGGACCTTCGGCTACAAACATGCCATACTTGTCGCGGAACTTCTTGTGCTCAAGGCTTCGTATGTACTTTATTTGGTTTTTACTGATCATTTCCTTTGGTTGTTGCAATTATTGCATCAAACATCATGTGCAGCTCTCCGTTCTCTTCTCCTTCGAAGTCAAGATTGAAATCTTCAGCACCATAGACATAGAACTTCAAGAAGGTTTTCTTGTCTTCTGCTGTCTTGTATGCCTTGCTGAAGTAACGGCATGCCGACTTTATATCTCCATCCGTGTAATGTGCAAAGGCAATATATATAAGGCTCTCTAAATCCGTTCCCTTTTCAGTCCATTTTGCCATGACATGCTTTGCTTTGTCTTTCTCTCCAGTACAATAGAGGGCTTTGCCCAGCATATATTGAAGTTCTGCAGATTCTTCATCAAGATATGTGGCCTTATACAACAGAGGTAGGCACTCTTTGTATTTCTCTTCCTTCATCATACATTCAATCTTGTTGCGAATCCACTTCAGGTTGTCAGGGTCGTTATTCAGTATTTCGTCAATGATTTTATTTGCATAATCGAACTCACATTCATCCATGTATACTTGTGCCAGATGTGTCAGAGTCCACCTTGAACCGGGTTGGATTCTGTTGGCGACTTCATAATCAGAAATTGCATAATAGGGGGTCAGGTCTTTTTGTTCGCAGAAACCAATCTTTTGCCAGATGTCAACGTCTTCCTCTCTTTCCTGCGGATTTAAGCTCCTAAATAGTCTTACAGCGGATTTGTACCGCTCTTTGTGCATCATGAATTCTGCCAATGCCACTATTTCATCATAATTGTCGGTGGTCAGGAGGTCTTTCAGCACTTCGAACCATGTCGGGTCGAAATCCGGTTGGAACTTGTTGAACGGGTCGAAGAACTGTGTGTGGTCAGGGTGAGCTTTGAAGAAGCGGTACAAGTCGAAGATGTAGTTTCTTGATATGCTTTGTTTGTCTGTCTTGTTCTCCTTCTCTTTCTTCATTTCTTTGTATGCTTCCATCGCCTCCGCGTTATTTGCCTGTACCTGTATGTGACTGGCAATCAAGTCTTGACTCTGTTGTGGTAGGGAGTCGAGCATCATCATAAATGAGAATTTGTCACTGTCGCAGAACGACGACAACGTGAAGAGAATGTCAGTGATATGCAGAATCTCCTTTCTCAGTTTGCCTGATAGTTCATGAATCTCTGTATAGTTGTCGGTGAAGGGCACGAACCAATGGTGTGTTTTGTTGAAGAACTGGAATCTCTTCAGGTTTGAGAATGAGTTCCAGTTTATGTCGGCTCCGTCCATCTGCAGATTGGATATCTGTCGCATCTTCTTTTCAATCTGGTCGTCCGTACTCTGCTTGTGATGCCATTCTGGGTTCTCTCCATTTGCTGTGAGAGTACCTTCTTCGTCTATCGTGAGTTTTATGTTGCTCGTGGCGTTCGTTATGAAAGGAAGTATGTCCTGGTTCATTTTCTGGGAGATGGAATCGGTTGCCATGCAGTATTGCAACTGCATTAAAATCTGGAAGCAGTCTGAAGAGAACTGACTGTTGTCTGTGTACAGACGGAAACGGGGCTCTATCTGTGCCTGGAAATACTTGCGACTGTTATATCTTATAATAAGGAGTATGAGACCAACCAATGCTCTCTGACTTATTTCCGGAGTACTGTCGAGGCTGAAATCGAAAAGAAGGTTTATCTTGTTGGTGTCAAACAGCTCGTATGAAGCGATGGTTACGGCACTTATGACCATGAGTTTCACTTGTAGCAATATCGACTTGTTGTTGAGCAGGTCGGTGCATGCGGAATAGTCTTTTTGTGTCCATAAGTCTGACATCCATATGTCATTGAAGATCTGCTCCATCAGCGCATCGTGCTGCGGCAACAGATGCTCCATCCGGTATTCCTGTATGTTCTTCCGTTTTATCGGGTTTGCGTTGATTTCTGTTATTTGTGCACCTAGAGTTTCCAGCTCGGCTGTCATTGCCTGCATGTCCAATGGTGCGGCTTGGCATTTTGTGTAGGTTTTGCAGAATAGGGTGTAAGGCTCGTTCTTCAACTTTATGTCTCTGTTCGCAAGGTCATTTATGATGTATGCCTTGCGTATCAGTTCTTGGCGCATGTGTCCGTATTCTGTATCGTCTACGCCCTTGCGGAGGAACGACAGCATATTGTTGTATGTGTCGGTTATTTGCTCGAGGTCGCTCTGAAGTTGCCAGTTGCCCAGACTGTTTACTTTAGTCTGCAGCATCTCCAGCGCTTCAAAAAGGTCTCCGCTTTCTAGTTTGTTGTATATGTTATTGTTGCTGTTGTCTGCCATGTGTCGTGAGTGAGTATGCTTCTGTGATTTTGTCTATTCCCTTCTTGTATTTCCTATATGTCTTTCCTTTTACAAGTACTCTCATCAGTTGTTCTTTGGATGATATAATGCGTCGTGCACCTTGCTCTTCGCATTGGCTGGCATAAGGCTCGGGCAGCATAGCTCCATCGTATTGGTTGAGTTTGAGCATCTTTGCCCTTAGTGCAATGTCATTGATTTGTGGACGGTTGAGGTGGTCGCGTCCTATCTTTGCCTTGTCCATGGTCTGGTCGGCAAAATAGTCTATTGCTGAATTCCTTGTGACTGCTACCACTCTGTCCTTCAGGTTTTGTATTGATTTGATTCGTGAGGTCTTTGCTGTCATTAAGTAAAGGCGCAGTGTGTCAGTTATGATGTTTCTTATTGTATCATCCTTTACTTGAGTCTTCAGGTATTCCGACTTTATTGAATCTGACACCAGCAGATGTACTTTCCCTTTCACGAAAGCAGTGTCTGCATCCATGGCTGAGGCGAATGTATCGAGTTTCACTTCCACTTCCAGTGAATCGAACAGTCCGTTTTGCAAGGCTATGTTGAATGGCTCGCATTCTTTTGTCGGCAATACGGCAATATGGACAACAAGGGAGTCGGAGTCCTTGTCGTCTTTATTAGTAGAACTGCCGTACTGGCATGAACTGGTCATGCACAATACGACAGTTAATAGTAGTAGTTGGCAAAATTTCATGTCACTTTACTAATTGCCGGGACAATGTCGCAGTCCCCGTGAATTTATTTTTCGCCAGTGATAGCAGCTACTCCTGGGAGTACCTTTCCTTCGATTGCTTCGAGCAATGCACCACCACCTGTAGAGATGTATGATACCTTGTCTGCAAGACCGAACTTGTTGACGCATGCTACTGAGTCACCACCTCCGATGAGTGAGAATGCTCCTTCTGCAGTAGCCTTGGCTACAGCCTCGCCGATTGCCTTGCTGCCAACAGTGAACTCATCGCACTCGAAGCATCCGGCTGGACCATTCCACAGAATGGTCTTTGCGCCTTCGATGGCTTCAGCGAACTTCTTGCGGCTCTCTGGACCTGCATCCAATCCTTCGTACTCAGCTGGGATGGCTGTAGATGGGAATGTCTCGATCTTGGCACCTTCCTTCACGCAGAAGTTGGCGAAGTCATAGTCTGTACAGCATACAGAGTCTACGCCGAGCACGAGCTCTACACCGTTTTCTTTTGCCATCTTCTCAACGTTGAGTGCAACGTCGAGCTTGTCGAGCTCTACGATTGAGCTACCAATCTCACCGCCGTGAGCCTTTGAGAATGTGTAAGTCATACCACCGCAGAGGATGAGTTTGTCAACCTTGCCAAGCAGGTTCTCGATGATTCCAATCTTTGATGATACCTTTGAACCGCCCATGATAGCAACGAATGGACGCTTGATGTTCTTGAGCACATTGTCCACTGCCTGAACTTCCTTCTCCATGAGGAGACCCAGCATCTTGTCGTTTGTATCGAAGTAGTCAGCGATGACTGCTGTAGAAGCATGCTTGCGGTGTGCAGTACCGAAGGCATCCATTACGTAGCAGTCAGCATAGCTTGCAAGTTTCTTTGCGAAGTCTTTCTGACGTGCTTTCATTTCCTTTTTTGCTGCTTCATATTCAGGAGCTTCCTTGTCGATGCCTACTGGCTTGCCTTCCTCTTCTGGATAGAAACGAAGGTTCTCAAGCAATAGTACTTCACCCTTCTTGAGGCTTGCGGCAGCTTCGTCAGCCTTGCCACAGTCTGCAGCGAACTTCACTGGAGTTCCGAGAGCAGCGCTTACTGCGTTCACAATCTGTGAGAGTGACAGTTCTGCCTTCACTTTGCCTTTTGGCTTGCCCATATGGGACATGATGATGAGTGAACCTCCTTTTTCAAGGATGAGTTTAAGGGTAGGAAGCGCACCGTTGATACGGGTCATGTCGGTTATCTTGCCATCCTGGATAGGGACATTGAAGTCAACACGAACGATGGCTTTCTTGCCATCAAAATTGTAGTCTCTGATATTCATAACTTATAGTTTAAAAAATTAAAGTTGCTCTATGCATATATCGTCTGCAAAGATAGCGATTTTTGATGATACACTGACTGCATGCGAATGCTTTTTTGTGAAAATATATCTGTAGCGATGCTGGTTGACTGCCATTTCTTCTTGTCGGCTGTACAACTGTTGCGGTTTTGTTCTGTATGGCTTAGAAATCCTGCTCGGGCATTTCCTCGGTTTTGCCTTCATGATTTCATCTACAGAAACACATGATGCAACTGCCACCTAGTGGAAGGCTTGGAACTCTTTGGCAAGAGGATATAAGTCCGTCGGTTGGTGAAAGAGATGTTCGTTGCTTGGTGGATATAGGTCTGTTTTTTTGTGGACTCATTGTGATTCGTTTTTCGTAGATTTATTGTACTCGCAAAATTGTCTTATGCCACAATTGTTGCATGATGGCTTCGACGCTTTGCATACATATCTGCCGTGGAGCAACAGCCAGTGGTGTGCCAATGGAATGAGTTCGGGAGGAAACATCTTTGTCAGTTCCTTTTCCACACTGAACGGGGTGGTGCACCGTTTTGACACTAGCCCAATCCGATGACTCACTCTGAATACATGGGTGTCGACAGCCATGGTGCTTTCGCCATAGGCAATGCTTAGGATGACGTTAGCTGTCTTCCTACCTACACCGGGCAGTTTCAGTAGGTCGTCCATGTTTGATGGTACTTGTCCGTTGAAGTCTGTCATCAGCATTTTTGCCATACCCACTAGGTGCTTTGCCTTGCTGTGGGGATAACTGATGCTGCAGATGTATGCCTCCACTTCCGCTTCGTCCGCTTCAGCCATGTTGTCCGGAGTGGGGTAGGCTGCGAACAGCGATGGTGTCACCATGTTCACTCTTTTGTCTGTGCATTGCGCGCTCAGCATCACTGCTACCAATAATTGGTATGTCGAGTCGAAATGTAGTTCCGACTGTGCGTTCGGCATTTCTCTCTGAAAGTAGTCAATTACAGCACTTAATCTGTCTTGTTTCTTCATCTTACGTCTGATTTTTTACAAAGTAAAGCAATTTTCCCGAGATAGTCATCCATCGAAAGGAAATTTGTTGTAAATTTGCACGCTAATTCGCAGTTATAGGAATGAGACAATTAAAAATTACCAAGAGTATCACCAATCGTGAGAGTGCTTCACTTGACAAGTACCTTCAGGAAATTGGTCGTGAGGAATTAATCACAGTAGAGGACGAAGTAGAACTTGCCGCCAGGATAAAGAAGGGCGACCGCAAGGCTTTGGAGAAGCTGACCAAGGCAAACTTGCGTTTTGTTGTGTCTGTAGCAAAGCAGTATCAGAATCAGGGATTGAGTTTGCCGGATTTGATTAACGAGGGCAACCTTGGCTTGATTAAGGCTGCCGAGAAATTCGATGAGACACGTGGTTTCAAGTTTATCTCTTATGCTGTATGGTGGATTCGCCAGAGTATTCTTCAGGCATTGGCAGAACAGGCTCGAATCGTGCGCTTGCCGCTTAATCAGGTTGGTTCTCTTAACAAGATAACCAAGGCATTGGCTAAGTTCGAACAGGAGAACGAACGCCGTCCGTCTTCTGAGGAGTTGGCATCTCTTGTCGGCTTGCCTGAGGACAAGATAGGTGACACCATGAAGGTGCAGGGTCGTCACGTGAGTGTTGATGCTCCGTTCGTAGAAGGTGAGGACAACAGCCTGTTGGACGTATTGGTAAATGACGACAGCCCTATGGCAGACAAGTCGCTCATCAACGAGTCGTTGTCAAAGGAAATCGACCGTGCCCTCGATACACTGGGTGCCAGAGAGAAAAAAATCATACAAATGTTCTTCGGCATCGGAGGCCAGGAACAGACCTTGGAAGAAATTGGTCAGGAACTGGGACTCACTAGGGAGAGAGTTCGTCAGATTAAGGAAAAGGCAATACGCCGTTTGCGTCAGAACTCGAGAAGCCGTTTGCTGAAATCTTATTTGGGAGCATAAAGTCCATTATGAAAAGTTCAGTTAGACTCATAGCGTCTGTCATTGCACTCTTGCTTTCTTCATCCTTGGCATTTGCACAGGTCAATGGAGAAGGCATGGGTAACCGACCGGAAGGTAGCATTGATAACCGACTTGATGGCGGCAAGGATATGCAGCCGGGCAAGAAACCGAGCAAGAAACCAAAGAGCGAGATGACAGAGCAGGAGATAAGTGATGCAATCGTATCACACTTGTACACCGCACCGGTCTACATGTTTTGTGTCTCAGCGGAATTCGGTGATTCCACGGTTTACGTTACGAGTGTGCAGGAGATTGATAGTGTGCAACTGACCAAGAGGTACGATTTCCTGCGCTATCGTTCTTATTACAGCCGTCAGTTCACCGACTTCCTCTCCACAGCCTATGCCACCAAGAACCAGACTACAAGTGTGTTCTTCGACAAGAAACGCAGCCGGCTCATCAAGCGGTTCAATAAGATTTTGAAAAAATATGAGGACTCCAAGAATGTTCATGTGGTGTTTGTGACTGAAGATAGGTTTCAGCTGAAATCTTCCGAAGATTTGTCGAATGTTGTCATTTAGTCAAGCCAGAACTATGGGAAAGTTTTGCTGCTTGTTGGTGCTTGCCGTTTGTGTGCTGGCGAGTTCCTGCAGTAAAGATGATGAAGATAAAAAGCAAACCGTTGCCACGCGTTCTGTCCTTGTATATATATCAGGAGAGAATTCCTTGAATTCATATGTTTCTTCCGACGTGAATGAGATGCTCAGGGCAAAATCGGTGTTGGGAGACGACGACAATCTGATTTTGTATGTTGATGACACTGACTATCCGCGGTTTTACGAAATCAAGAACACTACATCAGCAACATCCTTCGCACGTCTTACACCGGTGAAGACTTATTCTGAGGAGATGGATTCGGCTACACCTGAGGTTTTCCGGAAAATACTTGATTATTTTTTCAGCCACTACAAGGCTGAGAGTTATGGACTTGTCATGTGGTCACATGGCTCTGGTTGGGTGAATGATCCGAGCAATCAGACTGATGAAACACTGAGTGATAATTCGCGAACTGATGCTGCACTGACTGATGCTTCTGCATCATCAACTGCATCAGCCTCTTTATCGCTCTCTTCATTTGCAGTCGTAAGGAAGACTATTGGTGTTGACAATGGTCACAATACCACCTCCGATACGGGCACACGTATGGAGGTGGTCGACATGGCTTCTGTGTTGGAAACTTACCCCAAGTTTGAATTCATCATGTTTGATGCCTGCTTCATGCAGGGAATGGAGGTGGCATACGAACTGCGCAATTCTGCCAATTACATAATAGGTTCGCCTGCGGAAACTCCGGGTGAAGGTGCGCCCTATCAGAATGAGCTTGCGCCGATGTTTGCCAATCCGTTCAATCCGCAGCCCTTGGTCTACAACTATTTTTCCTATTATGGCGAGTATACCAGTTACGGAGTGGTGATATCTGCAATCAAGACTGACGAGTTCAGTGAGTTTTTGCCTGTTATGCAGGATTTGTTGGCAAGTTATGATTTTCTGAACGACTCATTATATTCTTATTCCGATTGTCTCGACTATTTCCTTTATTCCTGGAACTTCAGTCGTACATCGGACGTGATGCCATATCCCGACTATTACGACATACAGGGAATAATGCTCAAAGTGCTTTCTTCAGAAGATTATGCCAAGTGGAAGACTGCATTTGACAAACTTGTGCCTTATAAGTATGCATCTGCCGGCTGGTACAGTTCTTACAGACGTGGCTCGATGGTTGTCAACCAAAACCAGTGTGGAGGCGTAAACATGTATCTGCCTCTTTCGAAGTATTCCTCAAACAAGTTTTTCAGCTATTATGGAAGAACAGCATGGGGAAAGGCAATGTGGTGCAGCACTGATTCCATTTGAAGCGTCAATAATTTCATCAGAATCATCGCTAATTCCATTTGAGGCATCAATGACAACATTTGAAGCGTCAAACATCCATCTGACTCATCATCTACTCATGGATAGTGTTTGACGCTTCACACGTTTTTCCCTATCAGATGACTCTATTCGTCATACAGCAAGTACTTGTTCAGGGTCTTTGCTGCCCAGTCGTCGTACATGTCCACCAGTTGCTTGGGCTGTGTGCCAAACCAACTGTATCCGTTCCGTCTTTCGTAGTCGATGTCTTCCACTCTCTTCTGCGGTATGCCGTTCCTTCCGCAGAACAGTGGCTCACCATTGATCAGGTCGTAGAACCGTGCCCACATTGCCGGAGCACCTTTCTTGTCGACTATTCTGTAGTCGGGCTTGCCTTCTTCGTCGGTGAAGCGCTCGATGGCTTTGTTCTCTATCTTGTGGTTTTCATACCAGCGGATGGCTCCGTCGATGGCAAGTATGATTCTGTCCGATGGATTTTCGATGGAAAGCAACAGGTTGACAATGGCAACCGACTCGCCTGCTCCGCAGAACGATGGCAGTTCGTAGGCGCGTGCCTGTGCTGGCTTGAGGGTTTTCTCGTCGTGCTGCTGACACCACACTGTGGGCTGTCCGTCGACCACAATCTGACAATTCAGTATGCATTCCACGCCCTTGTCGTATGCTTCCTTGCATCGTTTCCGCTGTTCTTCCTTCAGCCACAGCATGTCGTAGGGCTCGTCGTTGCGTGAAACGGAAAGCAGGAACTGCATGACATTGACCATTGCATTGTCGTTGAACGTGATGTGGTCGGAGTAGGAGCCTTCTCCTCTTGAAGGATAGAACTGTGGCCAGCCTCCGTTGTTGTACTGCATTCCAAGCAGATAGTCGAGTCCGTTGAGGAATGCCACGCGGTATTCTATGATGTTCGTGTAGTAGTACATCTTGGCAAGGAATTCCATCTCCTTGTATGTGGCACCATTGTCGATGGTGGATCCGATGCCGGTCTTCATGCACTGTGCCATATATACGGTATCTGGACCGAGGCCCCAGTCCTGGTTCTTTGCCCATCCGCCGCTTGGCATCTGGTATTTCACTATACTATCTGCGACAGCCCTTGCCTGTTGGCTCACATACCATTCGTATTTTGTCTGTCGGTATGCCTCGCGCCACGACATCGGGACAAAGGCAGTTGTGTCTACCGGGATCTGTGCAGTTATGACAATGCTTGTAAGCAGCGCAAAGACTGTCGTAATAGTTCTGTTCATCTGTTCAGTCTGCTCTGAATGTATCTTGTATAATATACCTTTATAATATATCTGCCGAATACACCTTATGCATGATATATTCAATACAAAATATATCTTGTTCTATGTTCTATATATCTTTTGCTGTCTTCTCCTTACAGTATGGCCTTCACAGCCTCCAGCATTCCTAACTTCTGGATTTTGTCGAGGTCTGCCTTCACGAGTTCGGTAAGTCCCGGAATCTTGTTGAGGTCCTCGTGCCATATCATGTCGGCTGCAAGCACTCCTTCTGCCACTTTCTGTGTGTCGTCTGTTGCCCACAAGTCTTTGAGCAGTTGCATGATTTCAGCATTGTCGTTTGGTGTGATGTCGGCTCCGTCGCTTCTCTTGCCTCCTTTGTAGTAGGTGATGATGGCAGCCAGTCCGAACACCAGTCCCTGTGGCAGTTCGCCTTTTCTCTCCAGGTAGGTCTTGAGTCCCGGCAGGTCGCGTGTCTCGTATTTGGGGAAGGAATTGAGCATGATGCTTGTCACCTGGTGGTCAACGTACGGGTTGTTGAAGCGCTCCAGTACGTCGCTGGCAAACTTCTGCAGTTCGTCCATCGGCAGGTTGAGTGTCTGCATCAGCTCGTCGAACTGTACTTTGTGGATGTATTTGCCTACAACCGGGTCGTTGCATGCATCGCGTACAATGTTGATGCCGCTGAGGTAAGCCACTGGGCTGAGCACTGTGTGCGGACCGTTGAGCAGTGTCACTTTCCGCTCGTGGTAGGGCTTCTCTGATTCGGCAATCAGCACGTTCAGTCCTGCTTTCTCTGCTGGGAACTCTGCCTTGAGATCTTCAATCGACATGTTCTCGGGTTTTTCAATCACCCAGAGGTGGAATGCCTCGCCCTGCACCACGAGGTTGTCTTCATAGCAGATCTTTTCCTGGATCTGCTTGATTTCCTTGCGTGGGAATCCTGGCACGATGCGGTCCACCAGTGTGGCACACACGTAGCAATAGTCGGTGAACCAGGTCTTGAATCCTTCGTAGTCGTTGCCGAAGTCTTCCTTCCACAGTTCAATGTATTTGTAGATGCAGTCCTTCAGATGGTGTCCGTTTAGGAATATCAGTTCGCATGGCATCAGGATGAGACCCTTGTCAGCAGCGCCTCCGAAGGTCTTGTATCTGCGGAAGAGCAACTGTGTGAGTTTGCCCGGGTATGAACTTGCCGGAGCATCGGTGAACTTGCATGAGGGGTCGAACGCAATGCCTGCCTCAGTGGTGTTGGAGATGACGAAGCGGATGGATGGTTCGTCTGCCAGCGCCATGAATGCTTGGTTCTGTGTATAGGGATTGAGTGCACGGCTTATGACATCAATGCGTGTCAGCGAGTTGACCACTTCACCGTTCAGTCGTCCCTGCAGGTTCACGTGATATAGGCAGTCTTGTCCGTTGAGCCAGTCCACCATGCCTTTCTCGATGGGTTGTACCACCACCACGCTTGAGTTGAAGTCTGTCTTCTGGTTCATGTTGTAGACAATCCAGTCCACAAAACAGCGGAGGAAGTTGCCCTCGCCAAACTGGATGATTCTCTCGGGTGCCTGACTTTTTGGTGCAGTCAGTCTATTCAATGCTTTCATAACTTTCCTGTTTTATTGTTGTCGAGTTTTAGTCCACAAAATTACAAATAAATTCTCGTACCGAAAAATAACTGTTCCGGCAGTCTCGATTATTTATGATAATTTGTAACTTTGCCGTCGATATGGGAACAGATTCATTTAGATTCAAACAGTTTGAAGTGCGCCACGACATGTGTGGCATGAAGGTGGGCACCGATGGTGTGCTGCTCGGATCATGGGCAGTTCCTCCTCCGTCTGCCAACATTTTGCGGATACTTGATGTCGGTACTGGAAGCGGCTTGATAGCCCTGATGCTTGCACAGCGGTTTGAGCCGGCAACTGTGACAGCCATCGATATCGATCAGGCGGCAGTAGCGCAGGCGCGGGGCAATGTGGCAGCATCGCCTTTCAGTTCAAGGATAGAGGTTTTGCAATGCGACTTCCGGAGTTTTTCATGCCCGGCACAGCAACAGGGCTACGACCTTGTGGTCAGCAATCCGCCGTTCTATGTGGAGGACACGTTCTGTCCCGACTCCCGGAAGAACACCGCCAAGCATGCCTCGTCGTTGCCTTTCCGCCAACTCATCAGTGGGGCAGCCCGTGTGATGGGGAAGGGCGGTATGCTCTCCGTCATCGTTCCCTATTCCGTTGCAAACGACTTCATTGGATTGGCAGCCCTCAGTGAACTCTATCTGCAGCGTCGGTGCGATGTGAGAAGCAGCACACGCAAACCGTTCAAGCGCTCGCTGTTGTCGTTCAGTACCATTGTTGGTGCCGCCGAGCAGACTTTACTCACCCTGCGCGATGCCAACAACCAGTACACCGAAGCCTATCGCAGTCTGACAGGTGAATTCTATCTAAGCATGTAATAAGAGACAGAGGGGTAGGATCTTGCATAAATGTTTTGTTTTTAATGTTTTAGTTAGCCGGATTGGTGGACTGAATTGAGTGCTGAATAGGAGCCAGCTCTCTCCGAGAGCGCAGGCGATGACGTTCGAGCGCCAGCTCGCAATGTTTGCAACGCGTTTGTGTACAAGCCCATTTATTACACAGGAAACGACTACTATCCCAACGTTTACAGGATAAAAGGTTTCAAACTCGATGTGGAATGAAAAGCCTACGCTTCGTTTGTCCGAAAGACTGATCCGACAAAAACGAGGAAGTACGCTCCGTCTGAATCCAGTCAGTTGCTGTGGACGATATGCAATCGGCATGGCTGTAAATTCCGTCAAAATAAATGGATGAAGGTATTGCGTGCACGCAACAGCTTGCCGGAAATTCCGGAAATGGTCTTGCACGCAAACAATGGCATTTCCGACTTCTGGTGAAGGCATTGCATGCAAACAATGGCATTTCCGACTTCTGGTGAAGGCATTGCATGCAAACAATGGCATTTCCGAGTTTCGGGGAAGGCATTGCGTGTAAACAAAGGCATTTCCGACTTCCGGGAGAAGGCTTTGCATGCAAACAATACCTACTTTTCAATGCGAATGAAGGTTTTGCGTCCACGCAATGGCATATTTCAGAACTAGGAATCAGCTTTTTTCTGAAAGCGTAGGCGATGACACTTGAGCTTCGCTTGCCATACACCTTATATATAATGTATGTTATACAGCACACGAGCCCACGCTCGCTTTAACGCCCTCGGAGAGGGCTGGTTCCCAGTGCCGCCCACTTCCTTGCCCCTCCATCCGGTTGGTAAGTCCTTTCCTTCAGGAGTGTCTTTAGGAGAGACTTCAGTCTATTGGATGAAGCTTTTATGTGGAGAGGCTGTCCGTAGAGTAATCTCTTTCTTACAGCAATATCTGTGTGATGTCTTCGAACTTGCGGAGTTTTACCATTCTTTCGTGTGTGTATTCCTGCAGATGTTCGTATTGCCACATCTGCTTGTAGGGGATGTAGATGCCGTAGCCGCCGAGTTCCACTATGGGATGGATGTCGGACTTGAAGGAGTTGCCTACCATCATGAACTCTGACGGATTGACGTGGGTGAGTGCGCATAGGTGAAGGTATTCTTCCCGGGATTTGTCGGAAACGATTTCGAGCGTGTCGAAGTAGGGTGCGAGGCCGGAACGGCGGAACTTGTTTTGCTGGATGAGTAGTTCGCCTTTGGTGAAGCAGACTAAGGTGTAGCGGCGGGATGCCTGCAGCCGTTGGAGTGTAGCTGTCACTCCAGGCAGTGGCGTGGCTGGGTTTTCGAGCAGTTGCATTCCCATGTGCAGTATCTCGCTTATCTGTCGGGATGGAATCTGCTGGCGGCTTATCTCCACTGCGTTTTGGATGAGTGATATGATGAATGCTTTGGTGCCGTACCCCATTTCGGGCATGTTGTTGCTCTCGACTTTGAATAGTGAACGCCTGATTTCTTCTTCGCTGGCATATTCACTGAGTATGTTGCAGTAGCGGTTCTCGACTTCGGTGAACTGGGTCTGGTTGTCCCACAGTGTGTCGTCGGCATCGAAGGCGATGACTTTTATCTGGTCGGTCTTCATGAGTTGTGTCGGAAGTCGAGTAGAGTGTTGATGATGTCGTCGCTACGGTCGGTGTTGCTCAGTAGCAGGTTCTTGTATTTGCCTGTCTTTGCAAGGTTCTGCAGCAGTGGATAGATGGGCATGTCTTGTGTCCAGAATTTTGTACCGAGAAACACCATGGGACTGGCGAATCCGAATGACAGGTAATGGTTTTGCACTGCGTCTTGGAATATCTCCTGTATGGTGCCTGCGCTGCCTGGCGAATAGATGATGCCTCCGAAGGCATAGGTGAGGATGTTGTCTTCGCGGATGGAGTTGTCGAAGTATTTGGCAATGTGTGTGGCAAAAGGGGTGGATGGCTCGTGACCGTAGAGCCATGTGGGGATAGACAGGCTCTTGTAGCGTGTCTGCGGATAGTCGCGTATGACATCGAAGGCTGTGCGCAGCCATGCCTCATCGTTGAAGTCGGGTGCACTGCCGAGCCGGTGTACCACTGCGTTCACGTCTGCCTGGCTGTATCCTGCCATCCATGCTCCGAGGTGTGTGGCTTCCATGGCTCCCGGACCTCCTCCGCTTATCATGAGGAATCCTTCTTCAGTGAGCCGTTTGCTTACATGCACAATCTCCTTGTAAAGAACATCGGTGCGCAAAAGGGCATGTCCGCCCATGATGCCTACTACGCTCTTGGGGTCGAAGTCGGCAAGGAAGGTGTCGAGTGCCCTGCCGATGCCATAGTCGTGAAGACATCGTGCCAGTGTCTCCTTGGCACTGTAGGCGTGCTTGCCTGTCTTGATATAGTAGTTGTAGACGTTGCTGTCGTAGCATTCCTCTTTTGTCTCCGGACTCTTGGAGTCGTATCCTTGATAGAGTGTGTCGGCATTGTAGAGGTCTTTCCTTGTCACGTCGTAGGGCACGAATTCAAGATATTCTCCCAGGGCTTTTATGCCTTCGATGCTGATGTCGTTCGTTATCATAAGCCGGTTGATGTAGGTTGGTTGGACATTTATGGGTTTGGGGTCTGCTCCGTGAATGGTTTTTGGGTTTGTTCCGTGAAATTGATGTTGTTGGGTTATGAAACCACGCCTTTATTGGATGCTGCCCAGACTGTTTGCCTCATGGATGATGTCGGCAATATGCTTGCTGAGTTCTGTCATTGAATGGAACAACAGGTTTGATCCTTGGCTTGTCAGGGCTGAATCGGGTAGGGGACCGGTGTTGACTGCAATGGTGAAGCATCCTGCTGCAACTCCTGCCTGCACTCCCAGTGGGGCATTCTCCACTACCATGGTTTGCTGTGGTGTGAGTCCTCCTGCTTTCTTCATTCCCATGAGGTAGGGCTCGGGATTGGGCTTGCCTATTTTCACGTCTTTGGCTGCCACCATCCATTCGCTGCGGAACAGTCCGGGGAAGTTTTGCTCTATGCGCGACAGCAGACTGGCTGTGCCCGAACCGGTGACGATGGTGGGGGTGATGCCTGCGGACTTGGCTGCGGTCACTGTCTCGAGTGCGCCGTCCATTCGCTTTGCTTCGGGACAGAGGTTGAAGAGTTCGCTCTTTTTCTTGTAGATCTTTTCGCACTCGGCTGCATCGGCACTTCTGCCCAGTTGTCTTTGTGTCACTATGTTGATGGTTGATGATCCGGTACGTCCTTCGTGCATGTAGGCTTCGTCCTCGGGCAGGTCGAGCCCGAAGAACTCCATTGCCTTGTGCCATGAACGTGCATGGTTGGGCATGGAGTTGAACAATACTCCGTCCATGTCGAACATGATGGTCTTCATGCCGAACTGCATGAATCCGTTCTTCTGTGCGAAGTCTTTCAGTGCTTTCCTTATTTCTTCTATGTCCATTGCTGCGTCTTTGTCTTATTGTATCTTACAGTGTCACTCCATTCTTGAAGATGGCAATTTCCTGATAGTTCTTTTTCTCGTTCCATGTGGGTTCGCCCGATGCAGTGGCAATCACTTTCTTCCGGAATGCTTCTGCCAGTTGGCCCATCGTGGTTCCTTCCACCAGTGTGCCTGCATTGAAGTCAATCCATGTGGGTTTGTTCTTGGCAAGTCTGCTGTTGGTGCTTATTTTCATTGTGGGCACAAAGGTGCCGAACGGTGTGCCGCGTCCGGTGGTGAACAGCACGATGTGGCATCCGGCTGCAGCCAGGGCAGTGCTTGCCACAAGGTCGTTGCCTGGTGCGCTCAGCAGGTTGAGCCCCTTTGCTTCGAGACGGTCGCCGTAAGCCAACACGCCTTCCACTGCGCTCTTGCCGCATTTCTGTGTGCATCCCAATGCTTTTTCCTCGAGTGTGCTTATTCCTCCTGCTTTGTTTCCCGGACTTGGGTTTTCTCCCACTGGCTCGCCGTGGCTGAGGAAGTATTCCTTGAAGTCGTTGATGAGTTTCACTGTCTGGCTGAACAATTCCTTGTTGCGGCTGCGGTTCATGAGGATGGTTTCTGCGCCGAACATCTCCGGCACTTCGGTTAGGACAGTGGTTCCGCCCTGGCTGACTATGTAGTCGCTGAACACTCCCAGCAGCGGATTGGCTGTAATGCCCGAGAATCCGTCGCTGCCTCCGCATTTCAGTCCTACCTTGAGCTCTGACAGCGGAATTTCTTCACGCTGGTCGTTGCACATAATGCTATACAGTTCTTTCAGGATTCTCATTCCTTCTTGGGTTTCGTCGCCTTCCACTCGTTGGCTTACCATGAAGCGGATGCGATTCTTGTCGTAGTTGCCCAGCATCTCCTCGAACTTGTCGGGCTGGTTGTTCTCGCAGCCGAGTCCCACTACCAGCACTGCTCCTGCATTGGGGTGGAGCACGAGGTTGCGCAGTATCTTGCGGGTGTTTTCGTGGTCACCGCTCAGTTGGCTGCATCCGTAGTTGTGGGGAAATGCCACGACTCTTATGCCGTGGTCGTCTGTTTGTTGGCGGATTGTCTGTGTCATCTCTTCCTTGAGTTGGTTGACAATGCCGTTCACGCATCCCACTGTCGGTACGATCCACAGTTCGTTTCTTATGCCCACTTCTCCGTTTTTCCTCCTGTAGCCCATGAAGGTGTCTTGCCTGGACGGAAAGTCTGAGAGGGTGGTGTCGATGGGATTGTAGGTGTATTCGAGCAGTCCGCCCAGATTGGTCTTTATGTGGTCGTGGCAGATGAAGTCGCCTTTCTTGTGGTCTTCGGTAAGGTGACCGATGGGGTATCCGTACTTGATGACGTTGTTTCCTGCCTTCAGGTCGGAGAGCAGAAACTTGTGTCCGGCAGGAATGTCGGCTGCGAGACGGATGTCTTCACCTCCTACGTTCACTGTCTCGCCCTGATGGAGCGGTTCGATGGCTACTGCCACATTGTCTGCAGGATTTATCCTTATTGTTTTCATTGTCGGTTGTATATGTTGTATTTATGAGTTCCTGAATTCTTTGGGTGTCATGCCTGTGTGGTGCTTGAAGTATTTTGTGAATATTGACTGGTTGGCAAAGCAGAGTTGGGCACAGATGTCCTTGATACTGCTCCGGCTGCCCTTGAGCATTGTCTTGGCATCGAGTATGATGTAGTCGTCAATCCATTCGGTGGCATATTTGCCGCTCACTTCGTGGATGACGGTGGAGAGATACTTGGGGCTGATGTTCAGATAGTCGGCATAGAACAGTACCTTGCGCTGCTGCTTGTAGTAGGTCTGCACTGCCATGAGGAAACGCTTCAGCAGCTCCTGGTGGCGGCTTCTGTCTTCGTTGCTGTTCTCAATCTGCTGCCTTCTGTAGAACGACTGCAGTCCGTTGTACTTGAACAGGTCGAGGAATGACTTTGCTATTTCTGTGCGATAGATGAGGTCGGGCTCCATCAGTTTCTTCTTCATCATCTTGTAGATGACGACGGTTTCGTTTATCTCGCTTTCGCTCATCTTGTACAGCGGCGAGTTCATGACGTTCTGGAATGCAGCCATGCCTACTTTCACGTCTTCTCCGAAGTTCATGAAGAACGGGGCGATTGCCACAACTGCTCCCTTGAAGTCCTGGGAGAACTCAAGGAGCTGCATGAACGACCCTGTTATGATTGTTGCAATGTTGTTTTTGATAAGGAGATATTCCTGAAGATTGATTCTCAGACGCAACTGCCCTTCGACGCAGATGAATATGAGGCTCATGCTCAGTTTCACCGGCACGGACTGTATGCCTTCCATGCGGTTGTCGATGGCAGGGTTTTCTGCTGCACTGTCGGTCCTTATGTCTTCGTCGAAATTGTCGGCAATGAACAGCTTTCCTTCTATCTGCGGAAAGCGTGGGTCGTGGGGAAAATCGGAGAAGTCGATTTCCCTCAGATTGCAGTCTGGATTCTGGCCTGTGTTTTTTGCTTGGCTCATGTCGGTCGTGCTGAATCCGGAGTGTTATTTTGAACCTTTCTGTTCTGCTGCCATGCTCTTGTTGATGGAGTCGATGTAGTCAAGCACTTCTTCCTTGCCCAGCTGCGACGATGAGCTGGTGACGAAGTAGGGTGGCAGTTCTTCCCATTGGTCGGCTATCGCATCCATGAATGTCTGGACGTTTGCAGACTGTTTGGTCTTTGTGATTTTGTCTGCCTTTGTGAAGATGAAGGCAAACGGCACTCCGTTTTCTCCAAGGAAATTGATGAATTCCAGGTCTTTTTTCTGTGGCTCGAGCCTTATGTCGATAAGCAGAAAGAGGCAGGTCAGTTGCTCGCGCTTCAACACATAGCTGCGAATCATGCGGTTGAGGTTCTCAATCTCGCGTTTGCCTCGCAGGGCGAATCCGTATCCGGGCAAATCTACCAGATACCACGACTCGTTGATGAGGAAATGGTTGATGAGCATGGTCTTTCCCGGTGTGCTCGATGTCATCGCCAGTTTGCTCCGTCCCGTAAGCATGTTTATTAGGCTCGACTTGCCTACGTTTGACCTTCCGATGAATGCATATTCGGGAATATTGGTGTCGGGGCACATGTCTACTCGCGGACTGCTTATCTTGAATTCAGCTGATTTTATCTTCATATAAATTGAATTTATGCAAAGATAAGGAAATATCTCAAGACGGCAAAACAAATGGCATAAAAACCATCGTATCGACATCAGGTTTTCATGTGAATTTTACCATGTGGCAATCACTACCTTGTTTTTCTTGAGTGACTGCTGTACGTCGATGGTCCGTTGGTTGGAACTCCCGCGGAAGAGCAGCGATATGTCGCGGCGTGAAAGGATGAAGGGCCCGTCGACGAGTATGTCGATGTTCTTGAGCAGGGGCATAAATTCCTCGTGCTTCAGCAGTTCTTCCCATAGGAAACCGGTGTAGCACCATATGTTGTAGCCAAATTCATGCTTGATTTGGCGTGCCAGTTCTGCCACTTCTTCTGCCTGATAGAATGGGTCGCCTCCCGAAAAGGTTACGGGAAACTCGTTGTATCCGATTACTCGCAGAAGGTCGGCGATGCTGGTGGGCTTTCCGTGGTTTATGTCCCACGACTGCGGATTGTGGCATCCTGGACATTGATGGGCGCAGCCTGCGAAGTAAATTGATGTTCGCAGGCCTGGTCCGTCAACGGATGTTCCTTCTGATATGTCGATTACTGACAACATACAAGAATGTTTGTTTTTATGCGTAAGTCTTTGTTTCTTGTTTCATGCGTCCGTTCGTGTTGGCTTACGCGTCCGGTTGTATCGGCTCATACTTTATTTATGTACTACGCGGTCTCTCAGTTCTGCAAGTTTGCTTGCGTTCCATCTGTCGGTGGTTCCAACCAGATAACCGGTGATGCGCTGGAGGGTGTCGATGTGGGTGCTGCCGCATTTCGGGCAAACGGCCAGTCCTTCTGTAGCATCTTCATATCCGCAGTCCATGCAGCGGTTGCGGTTGTGGTTTACTGAGCAGTAACCGATGTTGTAGCGGTCCATCAAGTCAACGATGTTCATGATGGCTGCCGGGTTGTGGGTGGCATCGCCGTCGATTTCCACATAGAAGATGTGTCCGCCTCGTGTCAGCTCGTGGTAAGGGGCTTCAATCTCGGCCTTGTGGCGCGGACTGCAGTGGTAGTAGACTGGCACGTGGTTGGAGTTGGTGTAGTACTCTTTGTCGGTCACACCCTTGATGATGCCAAACTCTTTCCGGTCGAATTTGGTGAAGCGTCCGGACAGTCCTTCTGCCGGTGTGGCAAGGATGGAGTAGTTATGTTGGTATCTCTCGCTGAACTGGTTGGCGCAGTCGTACATGTATCTCACGATGCGCAGTCCGAGTTCTTGGCTCTTCGGGTCTTCGCCATGATGGTGTCCGGTGAGGGCTATGAGGCATTCGGCAAGTCCGATGAATCCGATGCCGAGCGTGCCCTGGTTGATTACGCTTTCTATCGTGTCGTTGGGCTGCAGGTGGTCGGCGTCTATCCACAGTTTGGACATGAGTAACTGGAACTGCTTTGCGTAGGCAGACTTCTGGAATAGGAAGCGTTCGTGCAACTGCTTGGCTGTCAGTTCGAGCATGTTGTCGAGTTTTGCAAAGAATGCATTGATTCTGTCGTCATAGTTCTCGATTGACATGCATTCGATTGCGAGTTTCACGATGTTGATGGTTGAGAACGAGAGGTTTCCGCGTCCGATGCTGGTCTTGTCACCGAACCGGTTCTCGAATACGCGTGTACGGCATCCCATTGTGGCAATCTCGTATTTGTAGCGCTCGGGGTCGTTGATGTCCCACTTCTCGTGCTGGTTGTATGTGGCGTCGAGGTTTACGAAGTTCGGGAAGAACCGTCGTGCAGTAACCTTGCATGCAAGGCTGTAGAGGTCGTAGTTGGGGTCGTCGGGCAGGTAGCTCACTCCTCTTTTCTTTTTCCATATTTGGATTGGGAAGATGGCTGTCGAACCGTTGCCCACGCCTCGGTAAGTGGAGTTGAGCAGTTCGCGTATCACGCAACGTCCTTCGGCTGAAGCGTCGGTTCCGTAGTTGATGCTGCTGAATACCACTTGGTTGCCTCCGCGAGAGTGTATGGTGTTCATGTTGTGAATGAAGGCTTCCATTGCTTGGTGTACTCGCGACACTGTGCGGTTGATGGCATGTTGCTTTGCCCGTTCCTTTCCGCTCAGTCCGGTGAGGTCCATTGTCAGATAGTCCTTTATCGGTGCGTTGTAGAGTTCCTGCAGGTCCATGCCGCTCATCTGTTCCACGTTCTTCACCTCCTCTATATAGGAGGAACGGACGTAGGGTGCCATGTAGAAGTCGAACGCTGGGATTGCCTGTCCTCCGTGCATTTCGTTCTGTGCAGTTTCGAGTGAGATACAGGCAATGACGCTTGCTGTCTCGATGCGTTTGGCAGGCCGGCTCTCTCCGTGTCCGGCACTGAATCCTTCGTTGAGGATGCGGTTGAGCGGATGCTGCACGCAGGTGAGCGATTTGGTGGGGTAGTAGTCCTTGTCATGGATGTGCAGGTAGTTTTTCTTTACTGCCTCGCGCACGTCTTCTGACAGGAGGTAATCGTCCACAAACGGCTTGGTACTTTCGCTTGCGAACTTCATCATCATTCCTGCTGGGGAATCTGCATTCATGTTTGCGTTCTCGCGGGTCACGTCGTTGCTCTTTGCCTCGATGATTTCGAGGAACACCTCGCGAGTCTTGGCTTTGCGTGCAATGTTTCGTTTGTCGCGATAGGAAATGTATTTCTTGGCTACTTCCTTTCGGCTACTTTTCATGAGCTCGATTTCCACTTGGTCCTGGATGTCCTCCACGCTCATCTGTTCCTTGCCTTGCATTGCGACTTTGTCGGTGATCCGCTGTATGAGAGCTTCGTCTTCACCTTTTTCGGTTGTCAGCATCGCTTTTCTGATGGCAGCCTTGATTTTCTCTTCGTTGAAACCGACGATTCTGCCGTCGCGTTTCCTAACAGTCTGTATCATTTGACGTTATTTTAGTTGTATTATTGGCTTGAAGTTTTCGAGGGACAAAGTTATACAAAATGCTCGTTACATGCAAACTTTTTCGGATAAAAATATTTGGACAGTTTTCCTTTTGGGGAAACTTTTGGGGGACTTGCAAAAATGTAAGCGGTTGGTAGTAAGTGTACTGGCTTCGTAAAATAGAAAACTTTTGTGATGGTGAAGTCTAATGAAGTTGCATGTTTTGTCAAGTGAAGGGAAAAATAGAAACTGTAAATGTTTGAGGGCCGTATTGAGGTCAGCCGAAAGAGTTTCGTGCATTGCAAGCCAACAATGATGGCTTCATGCATCAGACTTGCTGATTTTAGTTCTGAGCAAGTTGCCAAGGACTCTGAAGGAGAAATACAAATGAGATGCTGTAGAGGTATAATGTCTGTCGTTCCACTGATAAAACGAAATAATGTTTGTTCAACGACAAAAGATGTGTGGTGAGAAACTTGTCAGGATTTCCAGCTGACTTTGCGTGCGAATGCGAGTATCTTGTTTCTTGCCACTACAACGGTTACGGCAACAATGATGAATAGAATGCCCACGATGCTGTGCATGGATAGTTGCTCGCCAAACACTGTGACTCCGATGATGACGGCTGTGGTCGGTTCGAGGGCTCCCAGTATGGCTGTTTCCGTAGGACCGATACGCTGTATTGCCATTGCTGTAAAGATGAGTGAGATGGCAGTGGGGAAGAGTGCTGCTCCAAGTGAATATCCCCAGTGCAAACCTTGGGGAACTGTTATTTCACCTCGGATTCCTACTCCCACGAGTAGAAGCAATGAACCGAATATCATGATGTAAAACGTGACTTTGGTGGATGACATCTTCGAAAGGGAACTTTTCTTCATGAACACAAAGTAAAGCGAGTAGGTGACTGCCGAGAGTATTACCAGAAGAACTCCTTCGAGATTCACGTTTGCCACTCCGTCGTCTTTCGCCAGAACAACGATTCCTATCGTGGCTACAATCAGACATGCCACTACAATCCAGTGAAGATGTTCGTGGAAAATCCATGCCATGATGACGGCTGTGAGTATTGGGTAGATGAACAGAATGGTGCTGGCTATTCCTGCATCCATCACGGTAAAGGCAATGTAGAGTCCAAGTGATGATATTGCCATGAGAAAACCGAGTCCGGCAAGTTGCCAGGTTTCTGAACGTGTGATGCGGAAACTTCCGCGTTGACACAGTATGATGACCGCTATCAACGGAGTGGAGAGGGCGTAACGGGTTAGCAGCACTGACCATGCATCCATGCCGTCTGCATAGAGCGGCAGGGCAAAGAGGGGATTGAGTCCGTAGAGTGCGGAGGCTATTATTCCGAGCAGATAGCCTATGTGATTTGTTTGTTTCATAGTTGATGTCAGGTAGTGGAAATCAGTAGTAGATAAAATGTCTTTAGTTTTTCCCGTTTTTTTATTCAATGTTATTCTAATTCAATGTCCCGTTGTTTGGGTCCAAAATATTTTTGTTGAAGTTCAAGCCTTCGTCGTTTGAGCCCAGTACTTCATCCACTTTCATGTCGTGGGGTTCGTGGGGTATAGAGCCGACGATTTGGAACGGATAGCAGATCCCGATTGTGGGGCAATGCAGGATGGGAAGCAACCGGTCGTAGTAGCCTTTGCCTCTGCCCAGTCTGTTGCCATCCTTGTCGAAAGCCACACCTGGGATAATAGCAAGGTCGATGCCTGCGTATTCGCTTTCCGGGACAAGTGATCCCTGCGATTCCACTATGTGGTAAGCTCCTACGGATGTTGCCGATTCATTGACGTATTCGTGAAGTTCTAGATGGTCGCCGACTACAGACGGTAGCAATATTGTCTTGATGCCAAGGTAGCGGTCGATGAGACTGTGGGTGTTGACTTCGTCGGGCAATGAATGAAAGAGAAGCACCCGTTGTGCCTTTTGGAACAACGGATGATTCTCGAGTTTATTGATGACCTCTTTGCCTTGTTCAGGCAGAACGCCTGCTTCTGACAATTGGGTACGGATTTGCGAAAGCTGTTTTCTTAGTTGCTTTTTCTCCATCTTCCGGAAGTTTTGGTGTTGTGAGTCCGTTGTTGAAGAGTTCGATGGCGCGTTTCACTGTTGCATCGTCTTTGTTTATGAACTGCAGGTACTCGTTCATGTCGAGCAGATTGTAGATGATGCTTCCGTGTACAGCATCTTCAATGAGCTTTTGTGAACGCAGAATCATGTTGTTGCGACGCTTCACTCCCTTGCTGTCGCAGTAGTTGATGAACTGCTGTATCACATGGTCTTTGCGCAGTTGCTTGAGGATATCGATGGCTGAGTCGAACTTGACGTAGCGTGCTCTGTTGTTGTCGGTATACTCAAAAGCAAACTGTGCGACCAGCCCTTTTGCCACGATTTCCTGGTAGTAGGTTGTGAATAGGGTGGTGTCTTCGGCAACGAAGTAGTCGGGCATGATGCCGCCACCGCCGTACACTTTCCTTCCGATGCTTGTCGTGTAGACTTCGCCTGTCTGACGTATGCTGTCTTCATTGAAGAATTCTCCGTGACGGTAGCGTGTCAGTATGTCTTGCTCGTAGTCTTTGTCTTCGCCATTGACGTATGGTTTCTGAATGCATCTGCCGGATGGTGTGTAGTATCTTGACACTGTGAGATGGATGAGGCTTCCGTCGGGGAAGGTGATGGGTTTCTGCACCAATCCTTTGCCAAATGTGCGTCGTCCGACGATGATGCCCCGGTCGTTGTCTTGGATTGCTCCAGAGAATATCTCGGCAGCACTTGCCGTTATCTCGTCGGTGAGGACTATGAGCGGTATTTTCTGATATGAACCCTGTCCGTCGCTGAAGTAATCCTCGCGTCGGGTCTTGCGTCCTTCGGTGTAGACAATGAGTTTGTCTGCGGGCAGGAACTCGTTCACAATCTGTATGGCACAGTCGAGGTATCCTCCGGTGTTGCCGCGCAGGTCGATTACCAATCCCTTGAATCCTTCCTGCTGGAGCTGTGCCAGTGCAATGAGAAGTTCCGGATAGGTGGTCTTTCCGAATTTGTTCATGCGTACATATCCTATTTTGTCGGTGAGCATGTATGTGGCATCAATGCTTTTCACTGGGATGTCGCCGCGTGTGACGGTGAAAGACAATAACTTGGATGAGCCTTTGCGCACTACGCTTAGTTTTACTTTTGAACCCTTTTCACCCTTCAGCCTGTGGAGTGTTTCGGACTGTGTCACTTCTTTGCCCACATAGGGCTTGCCGTCGACTGTGACAATGCGGTCACCTGCCAGCATTCCCACTTTCTCTGCCGGTCCTCCTTTGATGATGTTGGTGATGCAGACGGAATCTTGCCGTATGGAGAACATTACTCCTATGCCGCTGAAACTGCCGTCGAGGTCATCGTTGGCAGTCTTGGCTGCTTCTGCTGAGATGTAGGAACAGTGGGGATCGAGTTCTTCTAGTATCTTTGGCATCGCTTCTTCCACGATGTCTGCTATGTTGACTGTGTCCACATATTGGTCGTCGATGATATGCAACAGGTCGTTGATCTTGTTGGATGACGAGTTGATGATGTTCAGTCGGTTGCCTGCAAATCTCTTTGCAAAGAATGTCCCTATGAATATGCCTGCCACTACGCTTATTGCAATGATGATAGGAACGAATCTTGATGTATGATGTACGTTCATTGTCAGTTAATATAATAAAGGGTCAATCTTTCTGGGGTATGTCGATTTGTATCACTTCGATGCCTGCTTGTTTCATCAGGTTGATTCCGTCCTGCAGACGGTAGGCATCGCCATAGATGACGCGCTTGATGCCTGCCTGTATGATGAGTTTGGAACATTCCAGACATGGAGAAGCAGTCACATAGAGTGTTGCTCCTTCACTGGAATTGTGTGAACGTGCCAGTTTGGTGATGGCATTGGCTTCGGCATGGAGCACGTAGGGTTTGGTCACGTCGTTCTCTTCGCAGACATTGTCAAATCCTGACGGTGTGCCGTTGTAGCCGTCACTTATTATCATTTGACGTTTCACCACGATGGCTCCCACCTGGCGGCGTTTGCAGTAGCTGTTTTCTGCCCATATCTTTGCCATGCGCAGGTAGCGCAAATCGAGTTGGTGCTGTTTGTTTTCGTCGTTTGTCATAATGTCCTTTACTTTTTGTGGTGAACTTTTTGTTGCGTGTTCATTCATTGCATTGAACTCTTTGTTGTTCATTCATTGCATTGAACTCAGTTCGATATAGCTTTCCTTGTCCCTGATTATTCTTATCACGTTTTTGTCGCCGCTGTATGATGTGGCATTTCTCAGCACGTTGTACACGTTGTTACACATTGCGTTGGCTCCGCTAATGTTGGTGGCATTGCCGAATGTCATGCTGAAACTGCGTGTGCTGCCGTCTGCTTTCCATGTGCCTTCTACGGTTGTTCCTGATTGCAGCACTCCTTGAAACGTGAGTGTATTGAACACGATGTAGTATGTGTTCTCGCTTTCGTAGAACTGGTTCACTTCGCTGATGACTTTCGTTCCGTTGTAGGTGAGCCCTGTAATCTTGAATCTGTGGCCGTTGAATATTTCTGTCACATCATCTTCTTTGTCGCACGATGGTACAAGCATCATGCAGACTGCAACCAACAGTATTGATTTTATGTATCTCATAAGTTCTGACTGCTTACGTGCTGTATTCTTTTATTTCTCCATCCTTGGGGTTGATGCAATTCCTTTTGCTTCTTGAGTTAAATGCCAATCCTTTTGTTTTTGACGCTGATTCCATTCCGCTCAAGCAGAGCATCGATGGTTGGCTCTTGTCCGCGGAACCGCTTGTAGAGTGTCATCGGATGTTCCGTCGCTCCTCGTGAGAGTACGTTGTCGCGGAAACTCTGTGCTGTCTTGCGGTCGAACAGTCCGTTCTTCTTGAACACTGAGAAGGCATCGGCATCGAGCACTTCTGCCCACTTGTAGCTATAGTAGCCTGCGGAATAGCCTCCTGCCATGATGTGGGAGAACTGCACCGACATGCATGTGCCGGGGATTGATGGAGTGATGACTGCATCTTTCCAAGCGTTCTTCTCGAAGGTCTCGATGTCATCGGCGAGGTCGTGGTTGAGTGTGTAGTAAGCCATGTCGAGCAGTCCGAAACTTACTTGTCTCAGACAACCCATGGCTACGCAGAAGTTGCGGCTTGCCACGATGCGCTGGATATATTCGTCGGGCAGTGGTTCGCCTGTCTGATAGTGGAAGGCAAAGGATGAGAGGAACTCTTTCTCTATGCTGAAGTTCTCCATGAATTGTGAAGGCAGTTCCACAAAATCCCAATACACGTTTGTGCCGCCCAGTTCTTCGTACCTGCAGTTGGAGAACATCTCGTGGAGCGAGTGACCGAACTCGTGGAGGAATGTTTCCACTTCTCCAAGGGTGAGCAGTGCCGGCTTGTTTTCCGTAGGTTTGGTGAAGTTCATTACGAGCGACACGTGCGGACGATGGTTCACTCTGTCTTTGTCGATATATTGTCCTCTGAAACTGGTCATCCATGCGCCTGACTTCTTGCTGTCGCGCGGATAGAAGTCGCAGTAGAGCAGGGCAAGGAACGAACCGTCGTTGTCATAGACTTCAAACACGTCTACGTCGGGATGGTAAACTGGAACATCGTGTGTCTGTTTGAAGGAAATGCCATACAGGCGTGTTGCCAGTCCGAAGACGCCTTGTTTCACTTTTGTTAGTTCAAAATACGGACGTAGCATCTCTGAATTGATGTTGTATCGTTTCTCCTGCAGTTTGTTTGAGTAGTAGGCGCTGTCCCACGGCATGAGATCGAAGTCGTCGCCTTCCATCTCTTTTGCTAGAGCCTTTATCTCGTCGTATTCTTTTATGGCCGTGGGCTTGTATGCTTCGATGAGTTTGTTGAGCAGGGCATACACATTCTTGCAGTTCTCAGCCATGCGTTCTTCGAGCACGAAGTCTGCATAGTTGTCGTAGCCCATGATCTGTGCTTCTTCGCGGCACAGATTGACAATCTTCCTCACTACCTCCTTATTATTATATTTATTGTCGTGAGTGCATATCGTATTGTATGCCATCCACACTTGCTTGCGCAGTTCCCTGCGGCTACTGTAGGTCATGAAGGGTGACATGCTCGGGCTTTTCAGTGTAATGACCCATCCTTCTTTGCCTTTTTCCTTTGCTGCCTGGCTTGCTGCTTCCACTGCACTTTCCGGCAGTCCGTCGAGGTCGTTCTTGTCGGTGAGGTGAAGGGTGAAGGCATTGATTTCTTTCAGTTTATTTTGTGAGAACTGCAGGTCGAGTTTGCTCATCTCGTTGTCGATTGTCCTCAGCCTCTCTTGTTTCTCTTCGTTGAGATATGAACCGCTGCGCACAAATCCAAGGTAGGTGTCCTTCAGCAATTCTTTTTGCTCGGTGGTAAGTGTGCTGAGTTTTGCACCGTTGTCTGCCGGGTCATGGTATTCATCGTAGACAGCCTTTACGCGTTGCGACAATTTGGGATTGAACATGATATCGTTTGCATGGTCGGACAATATGGGTGACATCTTCTCTGCCAGTGCATCCATCTCGTCGGTGGTGTCGGCTGATAGCAGATTGAAGAATATCTCCGACACTTCGCCCAGCAGTTCGCCCGATGTTTCCATCGCTTCGATAGTGTTCTCGAATGTGGGTGGCTCTGGATTGTTTACCAGTCGGTCCATTTCTTCTTTCTCAATCTCCATTCCTCGTCGCATGGCTGGCTCGTAATCTTCCAGCTTCACTTTGTCGAATGGGAATGCATTGTGAGATGTATTGTATTTCTCAAAAAATATGTTGCTCATTTATATGTTGCTCGTTTATATGTTGCCTATATTAATCGTCCAATTATTGCTGGTCGTTTGTATGTAGCCCAATTATATGTAGCCCGTTTGTTTACAGCTCATCTGTTTCTGCTTGCGTTTGTCAGTTTGTCGAAATCCGGGATGGTGAACCCGTATCTGCGCAGTTCGATGAGATTTTGGTCTTTCCACTGGTTGAGCACTCCTGATACGTTGAGCCTTGTTTCGTCGATAATCTGTGCAAGGTCGTTCATCTTTATCCTCACGTTCTTCTGTCCTCCCTTGAACAGGCAGTGGTTGGCTATTGCCTTCACTATTTTCCGGTCGATTTCCGTTGGAATGTCGTCCTTGAATGTGTCTTTTGCCTTGCGCAGGTTATTGCAGAGGTAGTTGATGTAGTTGCTGCGTATCAGTTCATGACCCATGAGCCGCTTCAGGAAGAAGTCGCGCGAGATGGTGAACGTGTGTCCTTTGGTGACGAACGAGTAGGTGCGTTCATACGACCGCTTCACTCCGAACAGGTTGTAGGCTTCGATGAGGTGAGGACAGTCGTCGGACTGTTCTGAAACAATGAATGCAGTTGTCTCGTCGTGGTATTCCACCTCGAACGTGCCGTCAATGATATAGGTGAGTGCCGAGCATCTGTCGCCTTGGTTGACTATGACTTCGTGCTCGTCGTATTGCTGAAAGTCGAGTTTCAGATTGACGATGAGCTCACTGAACTCTTTTAGTGTGAGTCCTTGCAGAAGTGGTAGCGACTGCATTTTTTCAAACATGCTTATTTCCATATTCATCTGTTTTTGCGGTCTATATGCGTAGAATGCTGTATGTGTGTGATTCTGCCTCTGTTGTTTATTCGATTTTTAGGTTGTCGGTATGCCAGGTGGCATAGTTCCCGTTTTTGTCGGTATAAATGAAGTAGGCTTTCAGTTCCGGATGTTTCTCCAGTACTTTCTTTGCCTTCTCTATTCCGAGCACCATGAAGGCGGTGGCATAGGCATCGGCTGTGGCGCAGTCGCTGGCAAGGACTGTGGCTGACAGCAGGCTGTGCTGTATCGGGTAGCCGGTGCGTGGGTCGATGGTGTGTGCATAGCGTTTGTTGCCTTTCTCGTAGAAATTGCGGTAGTTGCCTGATGTTGCCATTGCGATGTCGGTGACGTTCAGTACTTCCTCCAGGTTTTTGTTTGTTCCGGTGGGGTCGGGGTCGGGTTTCACGATTCCGATGTTCCATTTCTCTCCTTTCGGATTGTGTCCGCCCAATTGGATTTCTCCGCCAATCTCCACCATGTAGTCGTTGATGTTGAGGCTTTCAAGGTAATTGCTCACAACGTCCACTCCGTAGCCTTTGGCAATGGCACTGAAGTCGAGCATCATTGCTGTGTCGGCTTTCACAATCTGGTTGTCCTCGAGTTTTACTCGGGTGAAGTCCACGTGTTTCTTTATCTCCTGGATGAGCGAGTCGCTTACGTTTTCTTTGTTCTTGAATCCGAATCCCCATGCATTGACCAGTGGTGCCACTGTCACGTCGAATGCTCCGTCGGTGTTCTCTGATATTTCCTTGGCGAGGGTGAACACTGTGCGCACCATCGGGTCGGTGTCGGTGCTACGGTTGTCGTTGATTTTCGCAAGGGTAGAGTTGTTGTTGAATGTGGAGAGTGAGTTGTCCACATCTTTCAATACGGAGTCAATCTTTGTCTGTATGTCTTCTCCGTAGTGGTAGGTGATGTGGTAATAGGTGCCGAACACGTTGCCTTCACACGTTATGTAGTCGGGGTCGGCTTGCTTGCCTTGTTTCTTGTTCTCTGTGGCGATGTATATGGTGCCAGCAATCAGGAGCAGAAGCAGCACGATGTGTTGCCACTTCAATTTGTGGCGTTCTGCCTTTTGGTCCAACTGCTTGTTGAGTTTGTCGTTGAGTTTACTGAACATGCTCATAATGTTTCTTTGTATTCTATGTATGTAATTCTAATGTATTTGCTTTCTCTGTTCAAATTTACTTGCTTCCGTTTCTGAGTATTTGTTTCTCTTCGAATGCAATCTTTCTTCTAACTGTCCTTGTTCTTGTTCTCATTCCTTGGTTTTCTATGCCGAGAGGTGGTCAATCAGCACTTTCATGCCTATCAGTATGAGAATTACTCCTCCGATGAGTTCGGCTGGGAACTTGAATTTCTTGCCGAGTGAAACTCCAATCACGTTGCCCACGATTGACATCACTGTGGAGCAGATGCCGATGGTTACGATGGGGGAGAGGATGTCGGCAAATGTGGTCATCTCCATGCAGGTGAATGAAATTCCGACGGAGAGGGCGTCGATGCTTGTGGCGAATGACATCAGCAGTATCACTGACAGTCGGGTGGGGTCGAACTCCTTCTGTTCTTCTTTCTTGAACTGGTCGACTATCATCTTCACTCCGATGAATGTCAGCAGTGCGAATGCAATCCAGTGGTCGACTGGGTTGATGTAGCTCTTGAAGTTGATGGAGCACAGCCAGCCTATCAGTGGCATCATTGCCTGGAACAGTCCGAACAGCACTGCCATCAGTGTCATCGACTTGATGTCGTATCTTTTCAGTATCAGTCCTGAGGCGAAGTTTACACTGAAGCAGTCCATTGCTAGTGCCAGTCCCAGAAGTATCTGTCCTATTAGTGTCATAATCCGTGTCCTTTTTATTTGTCAGCTTGCGATCTTTTCCTTGCGATCTTTGCTGTCATTCTTTCTTTGTCAGTTTCCGCTAGCTTTCCGTTCTTGCGTTGATGTCGGTCTTTGCTTTCCGTCAGCTTTTGTCTTTTGTTTTCTTCTTTCCCCAGTTCAGGTCGAAGATGAGGTTGTATGTGCCTCCCCAGCACGACTCGTTGACTGTTGTCCCGTATCCTGGGACGTAATATGGCTGTGCATATATTTCCTGTCCGATTTTCAGCGGTTTCTTGTATCTCACGCTCCATCCCATGTGGAATTTGCTCCATATCTTCACCTGTACTCCAAACACTATCTCAGCCCAGTGGCTTGTGCTTTTCATTCCTTTGTAGCGGAAGGGTGCGGTGCCATGCCATATGGGGTCAGTCATGTCGGGTCCGCTCATGTCGTAGGTGAACGAGGTGAATCCGTATCTCAGTCCTACGTAGAGGCGGTTGTCCTGCCATTTGTCCTTCAGTACGTTATAGTCGATTCCTATTCTGAAGTAGGGCGCTGCTGTCTTGTAGGATATGTCGGTGTTGTCGTCGGTGGTCTCGCATTTGGTGTAGCCTGCTTCGAACACAGGGAAATATGTGTTCTTGAGGTTCAGCCTCAGTGCTCCTTCTGCATTGCCGTAGTCGGAGAAGGCATACATCACTGGTCCGAATATGTCGGCTGACAGGGTGAAGCCTTTGAACCATTTCATCTCTTTCTGCCCGAGTATGTCGTCCACATATTTTGAAGGACGTATGGTGTCGGTGGCTGACGTTGGGATAGTGTCCTCTTCGATGGTTATCTTGAAGGGGTGGATTAAATCGGGCACCTCGATTGAGTCGAGGGGGATGGGCAATGCCACGCTGATGGGTTCGTCTGGCGATGTCACGCTGTCGGATGCGTCTGGCGATGTCTCGTAGTCTTGCTGTGCTGACATGTGGCACGTACCGGACATCAGCAGCACTACGACTGCAGCTTTACTGGGCAATGCCATGGTTGCAGCTTTGTCCAGCATCTTCTGTGCTGTCTTACTGAGCAACTCCATTGAAGTAGATCTTGATGTTTTCATTGCCTTCGTAGTCAACTGTAGGGTTTACTATTTCTATGTGGTCGATGGCTGCATCGGTGGTTTTCACTGAGATGAGCCTGTGGAAGTAGTGGCTGCCGCATTCGGGCAGTTCCACATAGGAATAGGGTTCGTGTTCTATGACGACGGTGTCTTTCCGCGAGATGCTGTTGTAGTCGAACACCAGTGTGTCTGTCTTGCTGAAATATGCCATCGGCACTTGTATGTTCGATCGTGTGGCACTTTTGTTCACCAGCACTGTGTCGTTTCTCACTGTCGACTGGCTCATGGTGTAGCCCTGGCTGATGAGCGAGGTGCTCATGCTGTCGAGTGTTAGGGTCTGATAGCCCAGTTTCCGGTAGGTGTACACTTGTTTGTAGCCTGGCAGCAGTGTCTTTACGGAGAATGTGTCGGTGTAGGTGATGGCATTGCCTTCGCTGTCGTAGAAGTGGTAGTTGCACAACACTTCCGTGCTCATCGGACAGTTGCTCGACGAGCATGCGGCAATTGCAATGGTGATGGCTGCGACTGCTGCTGCGTACAGTGTGGCATGCTTTGCTTTCATTCTTTTCAGTTTGTATTTCTTTTCAGATTGTCTTTTCTATGTGGTATTTGTTTCTTTCTGTTGAGTTGCGGCTGATCATATCGCCCAGGAATCCTGCGAGGAACAGCTGTGTGCCGATGAGCATGGTGGTGAGCGAGATGTAGAAGTACGGGTTTTCGGTCACGAGTCCGGGGTTGTCGCCGTTGGAAAGTGCTATGAGCTTGTAGGCTCCCACCACGATGGCTGATATGAGTCCGAGGAAGAACATGATGCTGCCGAAGAATCCGAACACGTGCATCGGTTTCTGTCCGAAGGTGCTGATGAACCACAGTGAGATGAGGTCGAGATAACCGTTCACAAACCGGTTCCATCCCATGAACTTCGACACTCCGTGCTGGCGTGCTTGGTGGTGCACTTTCTTTTCTCCTATCTTTGAGAATCCTGCGTTCTTGGCGAGGTAGGGGATGTAGCGGTGCATCTCGCCATACACTTCGATGCTCTTCACCACTTCTTTCCTGTAGGCTTTAAGTCCGCAGTTGAAGTCGTGCAGGTTGTGGATGCCCGACACTTTCCTAGCGGTGGCATTGAACAGTTTCGTAGGTATGGTTTTCGAGAGGGGGTCGCCCTGGCTGCGGTTTATCTTGAATCCGCTCACAAGGTCGTATCCGTCTTCCTTTATCATGCGGTAGAGCTCGGGTATTTCGTCGGGGCTGTCCTGCAGGTCTGCGTCCATGGTTATGACCACATCGCCCTCGGCACGCTCGAATCCGCAGTAGAGTGCGGGGCTCTTGCCGTAGTTTCTGCGGAACTTGATGCCGTGGACTTCGGGGAATTCCTTCGACAAGCCTTCAATCACGTCCCAAGAGTGGTCGGTTGAGCCGTCATTACAGAAGATGATTTCATACGAGAACTTGTTTTCGTCCATCACGCGCTTTATCCATGCGTGGAGCTCTGCAATTGATTCCTGTTCGTTGAACAGTGGAACGACTACTGATATATCCATATTGTCTTTATTGTTTTTTTGCTAACATTTGGTCCATCTTCGCTTTTATGTCGGTGCATTTCCGGTGTGCCATGATTGCCACCGGGACTGAGAGGATGATTGAATAGAGAATGTTGTTGGCAAACATGTTGAGAGCTAGTTCCACTGGTGATAGTCCTGCAACGGCGGTCATCTCTGCCTTGATTTGCTCCAGCATGTCGGTTGCGCCAATCATCCGGTATTGTTCTGCCATTTCCCGACTTGTGAAAATGGTCCGCACATAGTCCATTAGTCTGCCTTCGTCGAAGAAATTGAAGTAGATGAACTGTGACACTCCTGTCAGCAGACTTGCATAGATGAGCATGAAGTAGGCGAATGCCCATGCCATGCCCCACGACACCCTGTCGCCCGGCACTCTCAAGTGTTGCTTGTATCTCCATGCGCAGTAGACGGGCATGGCTATGTCCACTCCCAGGAGAAATATCCCTGCCATCATCATCATGGTATTGCCGGTCACCATTCCTTCGGAAAATGCAACGAAGGTGGCGCTCCAGGTCAGTCCGATGAATGTACCGTATTCGGTGCTGAAATCTCTTGTTGTTTTGTATAATTCAAAGTCCATTTGTTCTCTTTTTCTGCCTCTTTGGAAGTCTTTCCTGTTGGGGTGCTAAAATACATTGCAAAGTTAACACTTTCGAATCAAAGTAGCAAATAAAAATGAATAAAACTCTGTCTGATGTCCCATTTTAACTTAAATCGTGGGTCTGCGTTTAAGGTCGGGGCGAATTTAGACCAGGGCTTCATTTTTTTTTCTCTGACTAGGAAAAACTTTTTCTCTGACCAGGGAAAAACTTTTCTCTGACAGGAAAACAAAATTTGCCTTGTTTTTTTCCTTAGGGGAGAATTTAGGTGAGGTTTCAACTTATTTCCCCTTCACGTCCACTTTGCACGGACTTTCGTCCATGAAGAGGTAGGAGGGCTGGTAGCCGCCGGCATCGACCACGATTTTCTCGAACACGATGGCGGGGTCGTGGGGGCTGACGGTGAGGGTGTGATCTTCTCTGTCGGTAGGGTTGAGCGTCACTGTGCTTTCCACTACGCGGCGTGCCACGGTGGGATAGTAGACTGAATAAATGTTCTCGGGCTTCTCGTTGAGGTTGTGGTTGAAGTTTACGGTTTCTGCTTTGCTGCCGTCGAGGCTGACGCTGTATGTCATTCCGCCTTTGTTGAGATAGTCGAGGGTGGACTTCACCACGACGTGGATTTTCAGCGGATTCTTCACTCCGCCTGGCGTGCGGAAACGGTAGGTGATGCTTGCGCCTTCTACGGGCTTGGTGTAGGGCATGAGGGTCATGGCGCTGCGTGTGCGTCCCATGTCGGCTATGACGGTCCATTTGGCTTCTGTGGCGTTGTTTGCGGTGTAGTAGTGCTCTGTTTCCATTGCAATGACTCCGTTAGCTTGGGTGAAGATGTAGCCGCCTTCAGTTGGGTTCTCAATGCGCTTTACGTCGGGTATGCGGTCGGCTGGGAAATTGTCGTTCCATGAGGTGTAGCCGATGTGTTTCTGTGTCATCATGCCGTTCCATTTGCCCCCTGTCATCTTGAGGTTGTAGTCGGCACAGAGTGTTGAGTCGCGGCGGAATGTTTGCTCCACAAGGTCTGCCCACTGGTTGCAGTCGGGATTGCCTTCGCTGAAGAGTTTGTGGTTCATTGCCTGTGCGTAGTACATTTGATGTATGTTGCCCATTGCCTGGATGGGGAAGAGAATGATTTGCCGGTAGGCATCGCGCTGGCTTTCGTCGAGTGTGAGGTATTGGCGCAGTGCGTCGCGCTCGAGTGTGGTGTATTCGTCGACCACTTGCTTCCATTCTCCGGTGTTGATGCTGTAGGTGGTTGCATCCATCATCTCGGCTGTGCAGCGTCCGTTGTACTTGCTGACGAGGTTGAGCAGGCGTGCTGCTTCGGCTGCCTGGGTTTTGCCAAACTGCTGGCGGCAGAAGTCGAGGGTGTGGCAGGTGATGTGGCTGGCGTCGTATTGGCGCGGACTCCATGCCATGTCCATGAACAGTGAGATGGGGTATTCCATCGGCTTGAGGTCGCCCACATTGAGAATCCACATGCTCTGTATGCCGTTGTCGTAGGCGAGAGTCAGTTGTTCCCACATGTTCTGCACAGGGGTTACGTTCAGCCATTTCGAGTTGCGCGGTGCGCCCACGTAGTCCACATGGTAATAGAGTCCCCATCCGCCTTTGTGCTTGCGCTCCTGGGCGTTTGGCACACGGCGCACATTGCCCCAGTTGTCGTCGCAGAGCAGGAGAATCACGTCGTCGGGCACTTCCATCCCTTTGTCGTAGTAGTCGAGCACTTCCTTGTAGAGCGCCCAGACCTGGGGTGTTTCGCTGGCTTTCTTGCCTGTAACGTCGGCAATGATTTTGCGCTGGTCGCCGATGATTTGCTGCATCAGTCTGGTGTCTGCCTCTTCGCTCATCGCTTCGTCACCGTCGCCTCGCATTCCGATGGTCACGATCTGCTCGGTTCCTTTTATCCGTTCGATGCCTTCGCGGAAGAACTGTTGCAGACGGTCTTTGTTGGTGGTGTAGTTCCATGCTCCCCATTTGCCCCGGTTGCGTGCGTATTCCTGGTGGTTGCGTGCCATCGGCTCGTGGTGTGATGTTCCCATCACGATGCCCATGTCGTCGGCTGTCTTCTCGTTGTCGGGGTCGTCGGCATGGAACGACCACATCCACATGGCTGGCCACATCATGTTGCCTCTCAGCCGCAGTACGAGTTCGAATACTTGCTGATAGAATCGATGGTCAGCATAGTCGGTGCCGTAGGTGTTCTTTATCCAGGAGGAGAGGCAAGGCGCTTCGTCGTTGAGGAAAATGCCGCGGTAGGCTACTGCAGGTTCTCCGTCGGTGAACGTTCCTTTGTTTGCGTAAATCTCTTTGTGGCTTTCCACTGGTACGTCAGCCCAGTAGTACCAGGGCGACACTCCCATCTGTTCCGATAGTTCGTAGATGCCGTAGACTGTGCCTCTTCGGTCGCTGCCTGCGATGACGAGCTGTTCGCCTACGATGGTGATTACGAATTTCTCGCGCTTGCCCTTGAGCTGTGACGCATCAAGCAGTCGGCGCTTCACCAGTCGGTCGATGAGTGCTGAGTGTCCGAGTGTGCCGATGATGATCTGTGCATCGCCGGAGTGGGAGAGTGTGGCTTCTCGACCAGTCACCTGCTTGAAGTCTGCCATGAGCGAATGGGCGGCAATGTCGACTGCCTTGAAGTCTGCCTCGTCGGTGGCGATTGTGACTCGCTGCTGGGGATTGAGCAGAAGGTCGCCTCTGTCGAAGCTGATGAACTGTTCTGCCGCTTCTGCGGTCTGTCCGAGGACGATGGCGACGGTGGCAAGTATCAGGGCCTTGAGAGTGTGGAACGTTGTCATGGTTGTGTGTAGTTTGCAATTTAAGTGCAAAGATAAATATAATTCTGCAATGGCTTTCGCTTTGATGGTCGTTTGTTGTGTGTTGATGCTCTCTATGTTTTTTATTTGATATATTTTGATAGATTTTTGACAATTGGCAGTGGAGTGCTCCAGGGGCTTGATGCGTGGTCTTTACGTATCTATTTGTCTTTCTCCGGAAGATTGCATCGGAATGAAATTTTAGCTCTTTTAACGGATGAGTGTTGCGAGAGCTTAATTTGTTGTTCTATAGCTTGATAGGTGAAAATTTATATGCACATAATGGGGGGGGGTATGTGCAATAATTCGAAAGTATGAGAAAAAATGAGCAGGTTTTGTTGTATGGTATAAAAACTTTCTGTACCTTTGCACCGAAAAATGACATTCTCCTGTGGGTGAGCGGTCAAATCGGTATATGTTTTATAGCATATTAGAAGTATGCTTTCCAACATAAAAACCGAGCAGGGCCTTTCGGACAAGAAAAGTTGATTGTACGGATAAGCAAAGCTGATTGTACGTACTCTCGCGGGCAAGCAGTCCTGTGGATGAACGAGACAAGGTTCACGAGTCTTGGATGAAATAGAGACGGACTTTACAGTTTGCAGACTGAACCAAGTCTTGGATGAAAACAGGTCTTAGTTGAAACAATGAAGAAGTGAGTTATTGATAAAAGAATATAGCGTAGGAAACAGATAGAACAGCACCCTTCCTTTTCTGGCTACAAGTGTACGATACATGTCCCCCTAACAATTTGTATCGCGTATAGGTTTTTTTGGTTATTCACACTTGCCGGATACATGGACCCCACTTCCTATCATATGTACATTAAAATTGCACGGGGTTCAAAATAGGAAGGGTGCTTTTTTGTACTTATATATTCAACATCTGGTGGACTTTCCACAACATCCGGTAGACTTACTGCAACTCAATGTCACTGACAGTCCCCGAATATGGGGCTGTCGATGCTGACGATGGACTGGATTCTTATCTGCATGCCGTTGGTCAGAGAAAGAGTTTGGTTGTAGGTGTCGATGGCTTTTAGTGTGCCAGTGATGGTCTGAACCATGATTTTTCTACTTTGTCGGTTGGCAGTCGTGTCGGCTTGTCGCTTGTCTGTCGTGGCAGTGACGGCAATGGGCACAGCTTCGTTGCAGCACGACTGGAGAATACTGATTTTGCGGTCGAGATCTTCGGGCGTGTCTTCTCCAGGCGCATAGTCGAAGTCTGCGTCTGTTTGTCTGCCGGCCTGCTTTATGGCATCTTCGTGACCATTGAGCGCGGCAAAGGGTGCGAACTGCGTTGCACGGTCTTCCATCGACATTTGCGGATGATGTTTCGACACGTGGTGGGGAAGATTGATTATGTCGTTGAAAATGCTGGTCATGCGTTGTGCCCTCCTATCTGATTGTTGCGCTCGCGCGTGGTTGCTCCTTCGTTGAAGTCGAGACCTTTCAGTATGGCGTTCTTTCCGAACTTCTTCTTGATGCTCAGCAGGGCCTCCTGCATCTTCCGTTCTTTCTTGTCTTGCCTTACCTCTGCCTCTTGCTGATCGTGTTGCTGCTGGTAGTCTGTGAACATGTCGAGCTGCACTGCCGCTGGCTTGGCCTTTGCTTGCTGTTCCTGGTCTTCATAGACAATGTGGTTGGCACATACGTTGAGCCGGCGGACAAACAGCGAGGGGTCGGTATAAGAGTGGAAGAGTTCGTCCACTGCTTTCGATATGGCTCTGCTCGACGATGTCATTCTATCGAGATTCATCGAACCGTGAGCAGGCTTGGGTACTGGCCGTCCGTAGCGATCGTACACCACTTCACCTTTGTATTCCTCGCGTGCTTTCTCTCTTCTCAGATTTTCAGTGTCGTAATCCACGTTGATCACTATCTGGTCGGTCATCAACCGCTTTTCCACCAGTTCCAGTGCCAGCGAATCTGCCATCTCGAGGATGACTGTCCTTGCCTGGGTGAAAGGGTAGGGTGACTTCAGCACTTGCCCGTTGCTGAGCGATTTTGCTCTGGGCTTGTAGGCTTTGATGGCTTCGATGGTGCATGGCTCCCATCCCCATGCGTGGTCAATCAACAGTTCGGCATTCACTCCGAAGAGTTTGTAGAAGATTTCCTCGTCGCGCACCGAGCATTTGGCAATTTGCCCCATTGTGTAGATACCAATCCGCTCCAGTTTTTGTGCTATTCCTGGGCCCACTCTCCAAAACTTGGTGATTGGCTGGTAGTCCCACAGTTGGCGGCGGTATGTCATCTCGTTGAGTTCGGCAATGCGCACTCCATCCTTGTCTGCCGGCATTTTCTTTGCCACGATGTCCATTGCTACTTTACACAGATAGAGGTTCGTGCCGATGCCTGCAGTGGCAGTGATGCCGGTGGCAAGTAACACGTCCTTTATCATCCTCATGGCAAGTTTGTGGGCAGTCAGCTTGTAGAGTTTCAGATAGTTGGTGGCATCGATGAACACTTCGTCCACAGAATAGACATGGATGTCTTCGGGTGCAATGTATTTGAGGTAAATCTTGTAGATTTTGCTGCTGCACTCGATGTAGTCAGCCATGTGGGGATTGGCAGCCACAAAGTCGATCTCTAGTTCCGGATGGGCTTTCAGTTCGGAGTCGGACACGGATTTGCCGGTGAACGAGTGCCCGGGTGCATTGCTGCGCCGTTCTTTGTTCACCTCCTTCACTCTCTCCACCACTTCGAACAGCCGTGCCCTGCCACCGATGCCATAGGCTTTCAGCGAAGGCGACACAGCCAGGCAGATGGTCTTTTCCGTGCGGCTTACGTCAGCCACCACGAGATTGGTGGTCAACGGGTCCATGTTCCGCCTCACGCATTCCACTGATGCGTAAAACGATTTCAAGTCGATGGCTATATATGTCCTTTCCTCTTGCATGGGCAGTTTGTTGGCATTCATTTTTATGTGCCAAAGTTACAAAAACTAATTGAAAACAGATGTATTGCAGCCGTAAAAAAGATAAGTAGCCTCACAATTTGGTGAATATAATTAAAATGCATATCTTTGCAAGAACAAGACAAAGACATTGGATAATCTTTGCAGTAACAATGCAAGAGATTGACAAGGACAAAACAATATCTTTGCAGTAACAAAGCAGGAGATTGATAAGAACAGAACAAGAGACAAAGACTATGGACAGACTTCCAAAAGACTCGGCGATGCTTGTATCGGCAGTGAACATGCTACTGCGTGATGATGAGTTCGACACGCTGGAGTCGTTGTGCTATAATTTCGACACTACGCCCGAACAACTGAAGGAAAATCTGAAGGCAAACGGTTACGTGTATTGCGAAGAACAAAAACAGTTCCGTCCCGACGGATTCAACAAGGCTGGTGAATGATTTCATGATTCAGCGAAAGACTTCACGATTCAGTATATGATTTCACGAGACTGCATAGAATCCGCCTATTGTTTTTTCCACCAGAAGCAGAGAGTGTATGAGTATTCAACCATCGACTGGCAGAAAGACGACATCGAACTGGCAATCAGTGAGTATGTGAACGGCATGGATATGAATCTCTATCGGCTTCTGGCTGATAGCAAGGAAGACTTCCTGCTCGATCATACTTGCTTTGCCTCAGACCTTGGGAAGGCAGTTGAACGATTGGACGGACTGATGAAGATGGATGAAAACTGAAATAGCGGACAGCGGAAGTATAGAAGTATAAATAACGAACGATAAAAAGTACAAAACAATAAAGACAAAACAAAACGATAAGAACAAAAAACAAAAGTAATATGAAGAAAGTTAACATTCTGGCACTTGCGGTGTGCCTTATTTCATTCTTTGCATGCAGCGCAAAGCAAGGATATGTGATTACAGGAACGGCAGAGGGAACAGTGGACGGCGATACCGTTTATCTCTGCAATATGCAGGGTTTCTTCTCAATGATTCCTACCGACACAGCCTATGTGAAGAACGGACAGTTTGAATTCAGAGGAGATTTCGATGGCGCTGCAATACGTTATGTCATTGCAATGCACAATGGTGATGCCGTAGGCGGATGGGCTGACGTCATCCTCGAGAAAGAAGCAAACATCAAGGTGCAGATATTCAGCGACGACTCTAAGAAGCCAGTTGTGGAGAGCGATGGTGTGGAAGCACAATTGTATAAGGAATTCATGGCATTGGAGGACAAATGGAACAAGACTCAGCAACCTTCATGGGACATCGTGCGTGAGCAGAAAGGCACTCCGGAACAGATTGCAGCAGCACAGAAAACAATGGACTCAATCACTGTGGAGATGCACAAGGCTGAGAAACAGTTTATGATCGACCATCTGCCATCGGGCGTGAGCGATATGATTCTAGCATCAGTGTACAGCCGCACAGAATCGGACAAGGAAAAGGCTGAGTTGCTGGACTTGTTCAAGCAGAAATGTCCGAACACACCTAATTATAAATCTATAATTGCTGACATCGAGGCAAAGCAAAGGGGAAAGGTGGGTTCTACCTACACCGATTTCACAATGAGTGATCCCGATGGCAAGAAACTCTCGATAAGCCAGTTTGTGAAGAACAACAAATACACACTGGTCGACTTCTGGGCTTCATGGTGTGGACCTTGCTGCGCTGAGATGCCAAATGTGGTGAAGGCTTACGAGAAGTTCCACAGCAAAGGATTGGAAATCATTGGAGTATCGCTTGACAATGACAAGGACGCATGGCAGGCAGGACTCAACCGCTTGAAGATGTCATGGCCTCAGATGTCAGACCTCAAGGGCTGGGAATGTGAAGCAGCTTCGCTCTATGGCATTCAGGCAATTCCTTCAAACATACTGATTGACCAGAGCGGAAAGATTGTGGCAAAGGACTTGCGTGAGGAAGAATTGCAGACAAAACTGGCAGAACTCTTGAATAAGGACTGATGAACGTAGAGAAGGAGTTTTGAATGTAAATAAGAACTGATGAACGTAGAGATAGAACCATCCTGGAAAGAACAGTTGCAGACTGAGTTCGACAAGCCATATTTTGCACAGTTGGCTGCATTCGTTAAGCAGGAATATGCAACCCATTCGGTTTATCCTCCGGGCAAACTCATTTTCAATGCCTTCAACCAGTGCCCGTTCAACAAAGTAAAGGTGGTGCTGATTGGGCAGGATCCTTACCATGAACCGGGACAAGCCCAAGGACTGTGCTTCTCGGTGAACGAGGGCGTGACATTTCCGCCTTCGTTGAACAATATTTTTAAGGAGATAGAGTCCGACATCGGTACGCCAGTGCCAAAGAGCGGTGACCTCACCCGATGGGCAAAGCAAGGTGTGCTGCTGCTCAATGCAACACTCACGGTGCGTGAGCATGAGGCTGGTTCCCACCAAAAGCACGGATGGGAAGAATTCACCGATGCCGTCATCCGTACGCTGAGCGAGAAATGTGAGAACCTGGTGTTTATCCTTTGGGGAAGTTATGCCCAGGGAAAGAGCAGTTTGATTGACAGTAAGAAACATTGCATCCTGCGGTCGGCACATCCGTCGCCGCTGTCTGCCTACCGCGGCTTCTTCGGCAATCATCATTTCAGTTTGACAAACGACTATCTGCGGTCGAAAGGTATTGAAGAGATAAAATGGTAAAGAACATAATATTTGATTTCGGTGGTGTGATTATTCATATCGATTCCAAGGAAGCGTGCCGCAGGTTCATTTCCCTGGGCATTACCGATGCAGAACAACAACTGAGTATCTTTGGACAGACAGGCATCTTCCGTGAAGTGGAGACTGGCGAGATAACAGCCGAGGAATTCTGTCGGAAACTGGCAGCGGAAGCAAAGGAAAAAGGCGGAAAGTTCAAGGACGAGGAAAATCCTACATTCACGTTCGAGCAAGCACAATGGGCATGGCTCGGCTACATCAAGACTGTGCCCCAGAAGAACCTGGAGACATTGCTCCGGTTGCAGAAGGACTACAACCTCTACTTGCTGAGCAACCTCAATCCTTTCATCTCACAGTGGGACGAGAGTGAGGCATTCAGCGGCGACGGTCACGGACTCAGCCATTACATTTCCGAACGCTACTACAGCTTCCAGCTGCACGACTACAAGCCTGCACCTTCCATCTTCGAGAAGATGCTCAGCCGGGCAGGAATAAAAGCCGAGGAATCGGTGTTTCTCGACGACAGTCCGAAGAATATCGAGGGATGTGAGAAGGTGGGAATCAAAGGACTTCTCGTGCAGAAGGATGAAGACTGGACGGATCGTCTCGATGCGTTCCTCGCAAAGCAAAATGGATTGTAAGACGATGAGTGTAAGAACTAATACCGGGACAAGATGTACCGAGGCAAGATGTATTAAGACTATATGCGCTAAGGTAAAGAGTGTTAAGACTATATGTGCTGATTCAATATGCGCCAAGCCAATGTGTGCTGGGATAATGCTTGCGAAGACTCGGATATTTCCTCTGCTGACATTCCTGTTCGTTTCCATCTCGTTGTCTGCCCAAAGCGATGTGTTTGAGCAGCAGTTTCTGAAAAGCAGGAATATTGAAATTACTGAAGGCAATTTTGTGAAGTTGCTGAAAAGCGGCAAGGATAAATTTGCAGACTTGTTTGAGTCGGTACGCAATGCCAAATCGTTCATCCACCTGGAGTACTTCAATTTCCGCAACGATTCGATTGCACGTCTGCTCTATCATGAACTGGCTCTGAAAGTGGCAGAAGGCGTTGAGGTACGAGCCATGTATGATGCATTCGGCAATTGCTCCAACAACCAGCCAGTGGAACGCCACATGCACGACTCAATCTCGGCGCTGGGAATAAAACTCGTGAAGTTCGACCCGATCACCTTTCCGTGGGTGAACCACATCATTCCGCGCGACCATCGCAAGATTGTGGTAATTGACGGCAAGATTGGCTATACGGGAGGCATGAATGTGGCAGACTATTACATCAACGGACTGGAGGGAATTGGTCCGTGGCGAGACATGCACATGCACATCGAGGGACCGGCAGTGGAACTACTCCATCGTATTTTCTGCCGTATGTGGCAGGAGTCTACGGGTGAATCGCTGACTGGAGAAAAATATTTTCCTGAGCAGAAAAAAAGAGGAAACTCGAAGGTGGCAGTCGTAGACCGCCATCCGGGCGAGACCAACAAGTCAATGCGTGAGCTCTACGTCAGCATGCTCGACAATGCCCACAGCAAGGTGCTACTTGTGAACCCTTATTTTGTGCCGACCAAATCGGTGCGCGATGCACTCAAGCGCTGCATCGACAGGGGAGTGGACGTGGAAATCATGCTCAGCGAGAAGAGCGACATCCCGCTTACTCCCGACGCAAGCCACTACGTGGGGCGTAAGATGCAGAAGCGCGGAGCCAAGGTCTTCATGTTTCATGGCGGTTTCCACCATTCGAAGATAATGATGGTCGACGACAAGTTCTGCACCGTGGGGTCAACCAATCTCGACAGCCGGAGCTTGCGCTGCGACTACGAGGTGAACACGGTGATTTTCGATGAGTACATTACGGCAGAACTCTCCCGTATGTTCGAAAACGACAAGAAGAATTGCGTGCCAATGAACACAGACTATTGGAAGCAGAAAACCCACTGGAAACGCTTTGTCGGTTGGTTTGGCAATCTCCTGACACCGGTGCTGTAAAAGACAATGGCTTAGCGTAGAACAAGTAGGGCTTTAGTTATTGAAAAACAATGGCTTAGTCATGGGATAATAAGACTTTAGCATGAGAAAATAACGTTTTTGACATAAAAACAAGGTCTTTAGCGTGGAAAATAGAGGTTTTACACCTTATATCATATATAGTAGATGGGGCTTTTAATGAGAGGAGTCAAAACTTTTGGTAAGAGGTAACAAGGTCTTCGGCGTGTGTGAAAACGAGTCTTGCATTATAGTAAATCATGTGATATAGAGAAAACAAAGAACAAGAAATAATGAAACAGTCACGATTGAAATCAATTGTTGCAATTGCCGTTGTGCTGATGGCGATTGTCTTTACCGACATGAATGCGCAACGCTATCCCAAGCGTGAGTTCCGTGGTGCATGGATTCAGTGTGTCAACGGGCAGTATCTTGGCAAGTCGCCTGCCGAACTTCGTCAGATGCTCAGCAGTCAGCTCGATGTACTTCAGAAAGCCGGCATCAATGCCATCCTCTTCCAGGTGCGTGCCGAGGGCGATGCGCTCTACAAGTCTTCCTATGAGCCATGGAGCCGTTATCTCACCGGTGTGCAGGGCAAGGCTCCTGCTGACGGATGGGATCCTTTGGCATGGATGGTTGATCAGTGTCACAGCCGTGGCATGGAGTGTCATGCATGGATAAATCCTTACAGGGCAAAGACAGCGGGAACTACGGTGCTCGACCCCAACCATCCGGCAAGCCGGTATGCTGACCGCGTGTTCCGCTATGGCGACCTGCTCATATTCAATCCTGCGCTCGAAATCAACCGCCGGTACACTTGCCTTATTGTGGAGGATATCCTAAGTCGCTACGATGTCGATGGCTTGCACATGGACGACTATTTCTATCCTTATCCAGTTGCAGGTCAGCCCATCCCCGACCAGGCATATTTCAATGCTGATTCTCGCGGATTCAGCAATATCGAGGACTGGAGGCGCGACAATGTGAATCTGCTGATCAGCGACATCCATAAGTTGGTGCGCAAGGTGAAGCCTTGGGTGAAGTTCGGCATTTCTCCCTTCGGCATCTATCGCAATAGTCCCGATGGTGTGAACTGCAGTCGCGGAAGTGCCACTCGTGGAACGCAGAACTATGACGACCTCTATGCTGATGTGGTCTATTGGATTGACAAAGGTTGGGTGGATTATATCATTCCTCAGATTTATTGGAATATAGGCAATGCGGCAGCCGACTACAAGGTGCTTTGCAACTGGTGGAACGACTATTGTGGCAAGCGCCCTCTTTTCATCGGACAGGACGTGGAGCGCACTGTGAAAGGTGTGGACCCCGACAATTCACAGCAGCATCAGATGCTTGCCAAGTATGCCTTCCAGCGCAGCCAGCCCAATGTGCAGGGTTCGTGCCAATGGTATGCGGCTGCAGTGGTGAACAATCCGGGCAACTATCGCACGATGCTTGAGGTTGAATACCACCGCTACCCGGCTCTCCAACCGCTCATGACTTTCATCGACGGCAAGGCTCCGAAGAAGGTGGGCAAGCTCTCCATTGATTTCGAGGGTGGCAACGGCACTTACGGAAGCGGCAAGATTTATCTCACATGGAAGGCTCCGAAGGCAAAGAAGGAGATGGACAAGGCTCACCAGTATGTGGTCTATCGCTTTGCTCCGGGCGAGAAGGTTGATGTGAAAGTGGACGATGCGTCGCATATTGCTGCCATAACCAGTGAAACTCGATTTGAATTGACTGGCAACATGACTGACTACACGTTCGTGGTCACTGCTCTCGACCGCCTTCACAATGAATCAAAGCCGGTGAAGGTGAAGTTGTAGGGGTTTGTTTTCAGTCTTTGGTGGGCTTGTTTTAGGCTTGGACATTGAGTTTTTTGCTTAGAACAAGCCTATTTTTATGCTTAGAACTATGCGTTTTCAGCACTTGAATCTTGTGTTTTAGGTTTTGGACTTGATATTTTTAGGACTTGAATGTTGCATTTTATGCTTATGCGGCGGAATTTTTTTGTTTGCCTGGCTTTGTTTTTATGCTGTTTTTATGCTGTGGTGGCTTCTGCTGTTTTCTGTACTTTCCTCAGATAGTTTCCTTTTGCGTAGGCAAAGTAGATGCCTGTGCCGAGGAGGTTTGCTGTCCACATCATCCAGAATGCTGCGTGGTAGTCAATAGTTCCTGCCACGATGCCTCCGAGTAGCACTCCGAGTCCGGATCCGAGGTCCCATGAGGTGAGCAGTGTGGAGTTGGCAGTTCCGCGCTGGTTGGTTGTCGCCAGGTTGATAAACATGTTCTGGTATGCCGGATACATGTGTCCGTTGCCCAGTCCGATGGTCAGTGCGGAGACGTAGAGCGCGATGGGGTGGTGTACCAGGGCGAAGAGCAGATAGCCTGCTAGCGAGATTATCATGCCTTCTGATGCGTTGTGCACTATGCGTCCTTGTCGTAGTCCTTTAGCTCCGGTGAGCCGTGATAGTGCCAGTCCACCGGCAAGGAGGAGGAAGAAGATGCCTGCCCCGCTTTTGATTCCCAGTTCTTCGGCTGCATAGATTGCCACATAGGTGGAGATTACTCCGTAGGACAGTGCGAAGCAGATCATGCTCAGTCCGAGGCTCCATCCGCGCAGGAGGAAGAGTTTGTTGAGCACCATCACTATGCGCTTTTGCGAGATTTGTCCGTTGCGCACTGCGGTCTGTGCTGCGGTCTGCACTGTGGCGATTGCTGATGACTGCACTGCTGTCATTTCTTCGGTATTTTTGCTGGCCTGCGCTACTTCCAGTTTACTGGTCAGATCTGATGTTCTCGTATTTACGTTTTGCGGCGCTTCTGTGGACTCTAATTTTATGTTGTAGTCGATGATGAGTCCGAAGAATGAAATAACGAGGGAGAGTCCGAAAAGCAGTTCGTAGCTGTGGAAGGTGTGGAGCAACAGGAGTGCTATGGTTGGGCTTATGGCTGTGGCTATGTTGTTGCTCAGTCCGTAGTAGCCTAGTCCTTCGGCTCGTCGGGTGGGGTAGAGCACATCGACTGCCACTGTGGTTCCTGCCACTGTTGTGGCTCCGAAGGGGATGCCGTGCATGGTGCGGAAGATGGCGAAGAGGGTGATTGACGATGCTGCGAGGTAGCCGGCAAAGAGTGCCACGAAGAAGAAGTTGAATCCGATCAGCACTGCTTTTCTTGGCAGTCTGTCGACCATGTATCCGCTGAAGGGCCGTATGACGAGTGCTGCTACTGTGTAGCCCGAGAGTACGATGCCTATGGCTTCTTTGCTTGCTCCGAAAGTGTCGCGCAGATAGAGTGGGAACAGGGGCATCAGCAGCATGAAGGAGAAGTAGAGCATGAAGTTGGCTGTCCAAATCTTCGTGTAGTTGCTGTTCCAGAGCTTTTCTTTCTTCGGTTTTTCCTTTCCGACAGCCTCTTTCTCAACTGTTTCTTTCCTAACTATTTCTTTCTCTGCAGCCTCTTTCCTCTCTGTTGCTTTTTCTGCAGTCTCTTTTCTCTCTGTTTCCTGTTCTGCCGCCTCTTCCTTTGTCATTTCCTTTTCAGCCGTCTGCTGTTATCTTACGATCACTTTCTGGCCTTGGATGATGTTCACACCTTTCTGCAGTTTGTTTTGGCGCACTCCGTTCACGTTGTACACTTCGCTGTTGTCGGCATTTCCGTTGCTTATGCTGTTGATTCCGGTTGTGGTGTCGGTTGTTGTGTTGTGGAGGGCGAGGAGTTTTGGTGCTTCGCTTGTGCCGTCAACCTTGATGTAGCAGCGTGTGGCATAGAATCCGCTTGTGGAGTTTTCCACTGGTGTGAAGTCGGCTTCGGCATTGTTCTTCACGTAGATTCCGTATTGTCCGTCGGCTTCTATGTGTTTGGTTGTGCCGATGAGGCTGAAGGTCACTCCGCCCACTGTGTAGGTGGTTTTAGGTTCTGCGTTGTATTCGATTTTCGTGTCGGCAGCAGTCAGTTTCACGCTTTTGTTTTCGCCGGTGTAGTACAGAATGTAGGGAGTGTTGGCTTTCAGTCCGTCCTGTTTGGCGTTGCGGAAGTAGAGGCAATAGGTGCCGTTGTCATCAGCTTTCACGTCGTTGAGTATTTCAAGACGGCAGTCGTTGCCGAAAGCTTCGTTGACTTCTTCAGTGGTCATGCTGAATGGCAGGCAGAGGGTGTTCCATCCGTTGAAGATTGACCGGTACATGGTTACGTTGCGGGTCTGTCCGTCGTATTGTTCCACGTTTGATCCGTTGACGCTGCTGAGGTAGAGCGCCTTGGTCTGTGCCGTTGCCTGCATGCCCAGCATGAGGCATACTGCAGTGGTCATCATCGTCTTGATCAGTTGTTTCGTTGTTGCCATATTTCGTAGAGTATTGGTTGATTGTTTGTTTACGGTTTCGTCTTCTTTTGACACTGCAAATATAGCAATAATTTTTGAGGTGGCAAAATCTTTCGGCATGTTTGTTTTGCTTGAGGGTATTTTTTTCTCAGACCAGGAAAATAATTTTCTTTGACTAGGAAAATAATTGGCAACTATATACGATTAGGCATTAGCTAGACATTATGGATTGTACCTGTTTTTTTATGAGGTACCACCTCATCGGGCAACGCGGTGCACTTCATCGGGCAACGCGGCGCACCTCATTGGGCAACGCGGTGCACCTCATTGGGCAACGCGGTGCAAAGCAGGTGACGTGCGTTATCTTACGAGGACTTTCTTGCCTCTACGTATGTAGATTCCAGGGGCGGAAGGATGGGTGACGCTTCTGCCTGAGAGGTCGAAGGTGTCATAGGATGACTTTGCTTCGGCTTGGATGTGGGTGATGGCTGTGGGATCAACGTAACTGATGTCGGTGAGTTGATAGCCAGTCTTGCTGGAGTCGATATGTACGTTGAACACGAAGATGGCTTTTGCTTCCTCTGTGTCGCTTTTCTTGTAGCGGATGGCTTGGGCTATGGTATAGGTACTGCCGTTCTTGCAATGTCCGGGGTATTGGCCGATGGTGAATGCGAATGACGAGGACTGGAACTCGGAGAACACGTAGGCTGTGGTGCCCCAACTGACGGGGCGGCCTGAGGTGCTGAACCAGTGGCCGTAGCCGTTGGCTGTGGACGCACTGCTGTAGAGGGTGCCGTCGGGTTTGGCTGCATAGAACATGGTATGTCCTGCTGACGGTCCGCTGGCACTGTAGTTGGTGAGAAGGCTGGTGATGTCTGCCGTGGTGAGTTGGAGCGCTGTGTTGACTTTGGCCAGTGACTTGCCGTCGACGGTGACTGTCTCGCCGCTGTAGGCGCTGGAGCTTGCAGGGAAGTAGACATCGTAGGTGAGGGTGATGTCTGCCACCTGGCGTCCGTCGATGTCGGTCTTGTAGTAGACTGTGGCTTTGCTGGTGAGGTCGGTGCCTGTGAATTTCACGCGGTAGGGCCACATGTCGTCGCCGCTGATGGATTCATCCCAGCGGTGCTGGAAGTAGCGCTTGGGGGTGGGGGATACTACCATCCACATGCGGTCTACGTTGTCGGGCACGGTGAATCCTGTCTGTGCTGTCTTCTCCACGGAACCGGTGCAGTAGAGTGTGTCTTGGCTGAAGTACTGGCGTGTGCCGTCTTTCATGAGGCATACGAATCCGAGCCGGAAAGCTCGCTGTGATGCGTTTGAGGTGACTTTGTTGTAGGCTGTGAGTCCGGATGCGGTGTATTCGGAGCTGCCGTTGATGTATTCGGCAGGGTCGCCTGCTGCTAGGCTTGCTCCGGATACGAGTGCCGTGAAGTCGGCTGTCACTGCGGTGCCTGCTACTGGCACTTGGAGTGGGATGACATTGAATCCGGATGCTTGCGGACAGCTTGCGAGGGCTACTTGATAGGTGCCGTCGCCAAGGTCGACGCAGCGGTATTCGAAGTTGCCGATGTAGTTGTCGCCTCCATTGGCTTTGCATGCATCGAGGTCCCAGGTGACTGCGTGCATGGCGAAATCGAAATGGAGCTTATAGAGTTCGGAGGCTGTGAGCCCCTTGTAGTCCATCAGCACTTGGTTGAAATCCTTGACTGTGGTTTCGGGGTGGTTCCACACGTTTGCCACGGTCTTGATGTCGTCGTAGTACTGGCACAGGTAGGTGAGGAACATGTATGTCTGGTAGCGCTGCCACTCATGGCTGAAGGCATAGTTGTGGGTCTTGTTGAAGATGAGATGGTGGTAGCTCTCGGTCATGATTTCTCCGGGATAGGACTGGAGTGCCTGCCAGTTGGCTGTTGTCTCCCAGATGGTGGCTCCGTTGCCTACGCTGCCGTGGAATCCGGTCTGTACGGCTGATTTCTGCCCGTGGTTGGAGTCTTCTGCATAGCACATGTAGTGGAATGAGTGTCCTACTTCGTGTGCCACGGCGCTTCCTACGGGCTTGCATGTGCTGGGCGAGAGCCATAGTGCCGGTACCTGGAAGTCGTAGCCGCCTCCGTAGCATATCCATCCTGTGTCGTGGTGGAGGAGCACCATGACTTTGTATTTGCTGATGTTGGAGTTGTCGGGGTCGACGAATCCGAGTTGGCTGCATTCGAGTTGATAGAACTCTTCAGCCTTGTCCAGGAGGTCGTCGATGTCGACCCGGTAGGCTTCGGCCGCATCGGATGGCTTGGTGTTACCGTAGCGGTTGTCCCAGAAGACGATGACGTTGTCGGTTTCCACTGACCGTGAGCGCGACCATGTGTAGGCGTTCTCGGTGTCGGTTTCTGCCCAGATGAGGGTGTCGGTACGGTTGCGCCATTCCTGCGGTATGTAGATACTTTTCTGTGCGGTGGCGCAAACGATGTTCATCATGGCTGCTGCCACGACTGCAAATAGGAATGTGAGTTTATGTTTCATTGTCTAGTTTAGTTTAGTTCTTGTAGTTGACTGCTAGTCGATAATTTTTCCTCTTGCTCCGATTGTCCGCAGATACTTTTTTAGCAGTAGTCCGCAGATTTTTTCTGCATTGGTTCGCTGATTCTTTCAGCGGTAGACTGCAAAGCTAGTAAATAAATCCCAATAAACACATCTTTCGTGTGGATTATTTGTGGTCGCCAATCATTTTTTCCATCCAGATGATGTCGAACCACTGTCCGAACTTGTAGCCGCACTGGTGGAAATGGGCACAGCGGGTGAAGCCCATGTGGCGGTGGAACTCAGGGCTTTGACGGGTGAGGAATTGGTTGGGCGTTTCTGTCCAGGCAATACATGCGTTCATGTTGAGTATGCCGATGGCTTTGAGCCTGCGTTCGAGTTCTTCGTAGAGCGCTCTGCCGATGCTTTGTCCGTGACTCCCTTTCTTCACATAGATGGAGGTCTCCACTGCACGGTTGTAGGCTGCACGTTCCTTGAACGCTGATGCATAGGCATAGCCGACTATGGTGTCCTGGTCTTCGGCTACGATGTAGGGATAGCGGGCGAGGGTGGCTTCGATTCTCTGCCGGAATTCTGCGGTGCTTGGTACTTCGCACTCGAACGTGACGGCTGTGCTCTCGATGTACGGGGCATAGATGCTGAGAAGGATGGATGCATCTTCGGGTATGGCTGTGCGTATTTTTATTTTCATTTGTATATAAAATATAATAATGTATATGAGTGGATTGTGAAGCTATGCTGTTGTTTCTTCGCGGAATTCGGACGGCAGCATGCCGGTTTCGCGCTTGAAGAACTTGACGAAATAGGAGGGGTCTTCGTATCCGAGCCGGTAGGCAATCTCTTTCACCATGAGCCGTGTGTAGCGCAGCAGACGCTTGGCTTCGAGGGTGATGCGGTCGTTGATGAATGCCAGCGGTGTCTTGCTGGAACACTCGGCAACGCTGTTGCTCAGGGTCTTCACCGAGACGTTGAGCTGGTCGGCATAGAAGCGGAGTGTGTTGCCGCTCATGAAGTTGGCTTCAACGAGTTTGCGGAACTTCACGAACAGTACGTAGGACGGTTTCTGCCAGTTGGAGTTTTGCATCGTACTTCCTTCGCGCTGTCTGTTTTGCAGCACTTCGAGGAGGAAAATGTTGAGGTTGAGCCGCTGAATCTCGTGTGCCAGGATGTCGGTGGTGTGTGATTTTTTTTCGATGCGGAGGATTAATGAATGGAGATAGTCGAGGGTTTCCGGGTCTTTTATCACGACGTAGGGCGAGGAATCGAAGGCATTGAAGATGTCGTACTTGAGGAAAAGGTCGCTGCCGTATTCAGCTTCTCTCAGTATGTCGGTGCAGAAACGGAGAAGTATGCCCTTGTGGCGGGTCACGCCATCGAAATGGTGAGCCTGTCCGGGCGAGATGAAGAACAGGGAGTTGGCTTCCACCGGATAGTCCTTGAAGTCGACTGAGTGTGTGCCTCCTGCCTCCTCGAACCATATCACTTCATAGAAGGTGTGGACATGGGGAGAATAGTTGTCGCCGCTGTCGTAGTCGAGAAAATGGGGCAGGCGGTCGATGTTGATGTCGCTGCCTGCAGGTGCGTCGCAAACGCTCCGGTAGATGTTGTGCATTTCTTTTGCTTCCATGTGGCGTGCGTATTGTTTCTTTCTTTTCGACGGCAAAGTTATGGAAAATAACCGGAACTTGGATGGAAAGTGATAAGGGATTGATGGTAAAAATTGGAAAAACGAGAGTGAAATCAAGTGGATTTCACGATAATACCATCGATTTGCACGATTTTCCATTGCGCTTTTATCTGATGTTTCCTATCTTTGCACTGCAAAAAGGCAAGAAAGTCTTTGAGCACCGGGAAACGAAGGATATTTATATGTAATTTTTTAAAGGTATATGACTATGGCAACAACAAAGTATTCAGGCACTCAGACTGAGAAAAATCTGGAAGCGGCTTTCGCTGGAGAGAGTCAGGCGCGCAACAAGTACACTTACTTCGCATCGAGGGCAAAGAAGGAGGGATTTGAGCAGATTGCAGAAATCTTCCTGAAGACGGCTGACAACGAGAAGGAGCATGCAAAGATGTGGTTCAAGGAACTCAGCGGCATTGGCGACACTGCACAGAACCTTGAGGCTGCAGCTGCTGGCGAGAACTTCGAGTGGACCGACATGTACGAGGGTTTTGCAAAGACTGCCGAAGAGGAAGGTTTTAAGGACTTGGCACGCAAGTTCCGTCTTGTGGCTGCCATCGAGAAGCGTCATGAGGAGCGCTACCGTGCTCTGCTGAAGAACATAGAGATGCAGGAAGTGTTTGCAAAGAGTGACGTGAAGGTGTGGGAATGCCGCAACTGTGGACACATCGTGGTAGGGGAGAAAGCTCCTGATGTGTGCCCTGTTTGCGCTCATCCGCAGGCTTACTTCGAGGTTCACGTCGACAATTTCTAATCGTCGGCTGATTGAAGCAATTTATTTTTCTGACCAGGGAACAAATTTTCTCTGACCAGGGAACAAAAAAGGAGGATGTACCCAAGTGGGATGCATCCTCTTTTCTCTGTGTGTTTTCTGTATGTCCGTTCAGCTTTGCTTTGCCGAACTTCTCCTCTCTGCAGAATTATTTTGCGGTGTAGAAGTCGGTGATGCCGATGATGGCGCGTGTGCAGACTGGGCAGAAGTCCTCAACCTCGTTCACGTTCATGCGGCAAAGTTCTGCCGGACGGTAAACACCTTTGGTCTGATAGCCGCCGCCTTCGTAAACGCCCACTTTCTTTGTCTTGGCATTGAGGTCTTCCTTCTGTCCGCCTCGCTCTGCGTTCTTCGGACGTGAGGCTGATCCTCCCTTCTCGTTCACTGTGGTTGGAATCTTTGTGCCTGCTGGTACGAGATCTTTCCATTTCTTGTCGAACTCGTGAAGGGTAGTGATGTTTGGCTCCCAAGGCTCGGTGTCGGCTGGATACCATTCCACATAGTTGTCGTTGTAGGCATATTCGTCGGCAAGTCCGGCATAGGAGTGTCCGAACTCATGCACGAGCACTTGCTTGAATGTGGCATGGTCGCTCGAACTGCACATCCATTGGTTGTAGATGCCTCCGCCGCCATAGCGTGGTGTGTTGATGAGTACGATGATGTGCTCGAACGGAACTCCGCTGAGAAGGTCATAGAGTTTGTGAACCTTTGATGTGGTGAGGTAACGGTCGCTGTAGAAGGTGTCGTAGTGGGCACGCAGAACGGTGTTGTGCCAGATTCCCTTGCCTGGTTCCGATGGTCCGCTCTCTGCAGATTCGCTTGCCACTGCCACTACATTGAATCGGCTCTTGAGTGACTTGAACGGTTCGTGACTGAACAGGGCATCGGCTGCACGCTGGCAGTCGTTGTAGAACTTGTCCATCTGGTCTCTGGTGTAGCCCTCGGCTACGATAGCGAGGTCTACGCAGTCGCTGATGTCGCCGCTCTTCACTATATATTTATAAGGTACACCGTTTTCTCCGATAGGACGGATAAGAATGTCGGTCGGGTCGACATGGTGGGTCATCTTTGAAGTCACCACGTTGTGGTTGTTGGTGAGGGTCACCTGCACGTCAATCGGTTTCTTCGGGAACGGGATGTTGTAGCTTGCCTCGAATCCGCGGAGCATTTTGGTTGCTTCCACTTCGTTCTGCCATTCCTGGAACAGGGTGGAGAAGGTATGGACATAAATCAGCTTGTGGGTTTCGCTGTCGAACACATTGATTTGTCCGTTTCCGCGCAGATAGGTCTCTGCCAGGCGATTGCGGCGTCCTGCCCATTTTGCCTGCTTGTAGAGTTGCTCCATCTGGATGTACTGGTTGACACTGTCGCCTCCCATGATGTAGTCAATGCGGAGGGTGTTGTCTTCGAAATAGTCTTCGAACTTCTGTGCCTTGGTGCCGATCGCAACAAGCAGTGCGACGGCTGCAATGAGTAGTTTTTTCATTGTTCTCTATTCTTTAGTTTATTGTTGTTTCAGACAATCTACGGATTCATTTCTGCTTCAGATAATCGACGAGTGCCTGTCCAGTGTAGCTTTCCTTGCACTGTGCCACTTCCTCGGGCGTGCCTTCACACACGATGCAGCCTCCGTCCTCGCCACCTTCGGGTCCGAGGTCGATGATGTGGTCGGCACTCTTGATGATTTCCATGTTGTGCTCGATGATCAGTAGCGAATGTCCGCGGCTGATGAGTGCCTGGAAGGCATTGAGCAGTTTTATGATGTCGTGGAAATGGAGTCCGGTGGTTGGCTCGTCGAAGATGAACATTGTGGGTTTCGTCTTTTCCAGTGAGAGGTAGTAAGCCAGTTTCACTCGCTGGTTTTCACCTCCGGAGAGGGTGGACGATGTCTGTCCGAGCCTTATGTAGCCCAGTCCCACATCCTGCAGCGGTTGCAGTTTCTTCGCAATCTTGCTTTGTCCGTGGGCATTGAAGAACTCTATTGCCATGTTGACGGTCATGTCGAGAATGTCGCAGATGTTTTTCCCGTGGAACTTCACTTCCAGTATCTGGCTCTTGAAGCGCTTGCCGTGGCACGATTCGCACTCGAGCACGAGGTCGTTCATGAACTGCATCTCCACGGTGGTTGTCCCTTCGCCTTTACATTCCTCGCATCTTCCGCCATCGGCATTGAAAGAGAAGTACTGGGGCGTGTAGCCCATCTGCTTCGACAGCTGCTGTGCTGCCATCAGCTTGCGTATGTCGTCGTAGGCTCCCAAGTAGGTGACTGGATTGCTGCGTGTGGATGTGCCGATAGGGTTTTGGTCGACGAACTCTATGGACTGCACTGAGTCGACATCGCCTTCCAGCCCGAGGAACTGTCCGGGTCGGTCGCACACTTTGTCCATCTTGCGCATCATGGCGCGGAAGAAGATGTCTCTCACCAGTGTTGACTTTCCGCTGCCGCTCACTCCGGTGACCACGGCCATCACATTGAGCGGAATCTTCACGCTGATGCCCTTGAGGTTGTTTTCCCTTGCGCACTTGATGAGGATGAATTTGTTCCATGCCCTCCGGCTGTGTGGAATCTCGATTTTCTCCTTGTGGGTGAGGAAGTCGAGTGTGTGGCTGCCAAGTCCGTTCTGTGAGTTCTCTTCCTTGACTTTGTTGTCTACGGCTGGAGAACCTTGCCAAACCACTTCGCCTCCGAGTCGTCCTGCGTCGGGACCGATGTCGATGATGTAGTCGGCAGTGCGGATGATTTCCTCGTCGTGCTCCACTACAACCACGGTGTTGCCCAGGTCGCGCAGTTCCTTTAGCACTTTTATCAGGCGCTGGGTGTCACGGCTGTGAAGACCGATGCTTGGCTCGTCGAGGATGTAAAGGCTTCCCACGAGACTGCTTCCAAGGCTTGTGGCAAGGTTGATTCGCTGGCTCTCACCTCCAGAGAGCGTGTTGCTCAGACGGTTGAGTGTGAGGTAGGAGAGTCCCACATCGATGAGGAACTGCAGGCGGCTGCGTATTTCAATCAGCAGACGTTTGGCTATTGTCGCATCTTGGTCGGACAGTTGGAGTATGTTGAAGAATTCGAAAAGTGTGCTGACTGGCATTTCCACCAAATCGGTTATGCTTTTGCCTCCAATCTTCACATAGTTAGCCTCTTTTCTCAGTCGTGTGCCGTGGCAGACAGGGCAGGTGGTCTTGCCTCTGTAGCGTGCCAGCATCACTCTGTATTGTATCTTGTACTGGTTCTCGCGCAGCATGTCAAAGAACCGGTCGATGCATATCTGCCGGTCGCTGGTACGCTTTCCGTTGGCGTCCGTCTCGCCGTGCCAAAGGAAATTCTTTTGCTCTTGCGTCAGCTTGTAGTAGGGCTCGAAGATGGGGAAGTTGTGTGATGCTGCCTGGCGGCAGAATTCGTCTTTCCATGCACTCATCTTTGCTCCGCGCCAACAGAAGACGGCTTCATCGTAGACACTGAGTTCCTGGTTGGGAATGACCAGCTGTTCGTCGATACCCATAATCTTGCCAAATCCTTCACATTCAGGACATGCCCCGATGGGTGAATTGAAGGAGAAAAGATGCTCGGTGGGTTCGGTGAACGTCATGCCGTCGGCTTCGAATGCCAGCGAGAAGGTGTGGATGGCATATTGTGAAACTGCTTTCTTGTCGGCTTGCTTGGGGTCGGTGATGAAGAACTTCAGTATGCACTGGCCTTCGCCTTCGTAGATGGCAGTTTCGCACGAGTCGATGAGGTGACTTATGTTGTTGCGATCGTCGCGTGCCGTCATGCGGGCAATGACAATGTAGGTCTTGCCGTCAATCACGTCGGTCAGCGAGAGTCCCTGCTTCTTGTATTCTTCCAGTTGTTCCGACTCCGACCTTCCTTTCCTGCATACGAGCGGACACATCACCATGAAGCGCATTCCTTCCGGATAGGTCTTCATGCAGTTGACCACGTCTTCGGGTGTGTGTTTCTTCACTTCCTGTCCGCTGATGGGCGAGAAGGTGTGACCCACGCGTGCATAGAGCATGCGCAGATAGTCGTATATTTCGGTTGATGTGCCTACGGTGCTTCTTGGGTTGCGGCTGATGACTTTCTGCTCGATGGCGATTGCGGGCGGTATGCCTTCGATGAAGTCACACTCAGGCTTTGCCATTCTGCCCATGAACTGTCGTGCGTATGTGCTCAGACTTTCCACATAGCGCCGCTGTCCCTCTGCATACAATGTGTTGAATGCCAATGATGATTTTCCCGATCCGCTGACTCCGGTAATCACCACAAACTTGTTCCTCGGAATATCCACACTGATATTCTTCAGATTGTTGACCCTTGCTCCCCGTATTCTGATACAGTCGTCCATCTTAGATTTCTTTGAGGAACTGCTCCATTTGCATCTGCACTTCCTTTGCCTTCTCTCCTGCCACTTCTGCAAACCGCTCCGACGAGTCGGCATAGATGATGGCGCGTGAGGAGTTGACAATGAGCCCGCAGTCCTTGTTCATGCCGTACTTGCACACTTCTTCCAGGCTTCCGCCTTGTGCTCCCACTCCCGGAACAAGGAGGAAATGGTTGGGGGCAACCTTGCGGATGTCTTCAAACATCTTGCCTTGTGTGGCTCCCACTACATACATCATCTGGCTTTCGTCAGCCCATTGCTGGCTTTGCTTGATGACTTTCTCAAACAGGCGTCCGCCTTCCTCCAGTTGCGTGAACTGGAAATCCTGACTTCCCTTGTTGCTTGTAAGCGCAAGCAGTATCACCCATTTGTCTTCATATCCGAGGAATGGATTGACACTGTCCTCTCCCATGTAGGGGGCAACGGTGATGGCATCCACGTCCATCTCTTCGAAGAAACAGCGTGCGTACATCTTTGATGTGTTGCCAATGTCGCCGCGTTTTGCATCGGCAATGATGAGATGATTGGGATAGTTCTCTTTCAGATATTTCACCGTGCGCTCCAGGTTCCTCCATCCGCTGATGCCCTCACACTCATAGAATGCAATGTTGGGCTTGTAGGCAACGCAGTAGGGGGCAGTAGCGTCGATTATCGCCTTGTTGAATTTAAACACAGCATCTTCCCCTTTATTAATAAGGTGTTGCGGAATCTTCTTGATGTCGGTATCGAGTCCCACACAAAGGAAGGTCTTTTTATCTTTAATCTGCTTGATGAGTTCTTGTCTGTTCATATACTTAACTTGCTTATTGGTTTGTCTTTGCAAAATTACAAAAAATCTTTGAGTTGGAGCGTATGAAGAGAAAAAAGATTGCCTGCCTCGCGACAAGCAAACTTCTTACTAACCTTAAAATAAATCTAATACCATGAAAAACACGGTGCAAAGGTAATGATTATTTTTCTAATATGTAATCTGTCGGGCGATTTTTTTGTTGGTTGGCATGGTTGAAAGCAGTCGACGGGCAGGTTTGCCCTTGCCTCCTTATGCTTTGACGACTTATTCCCATTGTCGGTTTGACGTGCCGGATAAAAGGGAAGGGCAGTTGCCCATGTGGCAAAATGGGAAATAGCAGTGGAAAAACGAGGGGAATGTATTCGGAACTCTTGACCGGAGATAAGATTTTTGAGCGTAACCAAAAATATTTGCATGCTTGCGGACATCGTATTAGGGAATGTTCATAACTTTGCACCGGATTTAGAAAACAAGGCAGAAAACAAAGTATGATCAAGACTGTTACATACAACGCAACATCGCTGAATAATAATCAGCAGAATCAGCAGAACCAGAACAATAATCAGGTTCTCAATTGTTCGTTGTATGAATCTACCAGTCGGATGCAAATATAAAAAAGACGGACATTGATAAGATATAAGGAAGGCTGGTTCTTAGGAATTAGCCTTTTCTGTTTTTCGATACACGCATACACACACAAACAACACAAACACAATTTTTAGTTTCAACAACACAAACACAAAGTAAAGCGTATGAAGACAAAGTTAATTAAGACCATGGCAGGGATTGCAGCATGCATGTCGGTTGCTACAGTGGTCGAAGCACAAGACAAGGTAGAGATGTCAGCAGGAGCAGACCTTGTGAGCTCCTACATTTGGAGAGGACAAAACATGGCAGGCGCTTCCATCCAGCCATCGCTGGGCATCAGCTACAAAGGCTTGAGCCTCTCGGCATGGGGATCGTATGGAATCACCGACCACGACGACACCAAGGAACTTGATTTTACCATGGGCTATTCTGCCGGAGGTTTCTCCGTGGGAGTGACCGACTACTTCTGCATTGCTGCAGGAAAAGAATATGCCGACCTCAAGTATTTCATGTACGAAGCCCACAAGACCGCCCACGTGTTCGAAGCCTTCGTCGGCTACGACTTCGGACCAGTGTCAGTGCTGTGGAACACCAACTTTGCAGGTGCCGATGGATTGAGCGATGGCGACCGTGCCTATTCGTCCTACTTCGAAGTGGCAGCACCCTTCAAACTTGGCGGACTCGACATGAGCTTCACAGCAGGCATGGTTCCATGGAAAACTACATTCTATGCAGATGCCAAAGGCTTTGCCGTCACCAACCTTACTCTGAAGGGAACCAAGACAATCAGCATCACCCCTTCATTCTCACTTCCTCTTTTCGCCTCAATAACAGCCAATCCAAGTGCATCAAAGATGTATCTCAGCGCAGGAATATCATTCTGACAACAGATGCAACTCCGTAAGAGAAATGCACAGATAGAACAGACAGATAGAACACACAAAGAAACACGAACTATAAACACAAACTACAAACACAATGAAAAAAATTGAAGCAATCATTCGCAAGACCCGCTTTGATGCAGTGAAGGAAGCCCTGCTTGCTGCCGACATCAACTGGTTCTCCTATTCAGAGGTGAAAGCCGTGGGTCACGACCGTGAAGACCGGATTTACCGTGGAGTCATGTACAGCACAGAAATCATTGAGCGTATCGAAATCAAGATCGTGTGCCGCGACCAGTTCGTACAGCCAGCCATCGATGCCATCATGAGTACAGCCCATACCGGAGAAGTAGGCGACGGACGTATATTCGTCAGCACCATGGACGACACCTATTCCATCCGTACCGGTGAGCATGGCGACACAGTCCTTGCAGACAGGAAATAGAACAATCAACGATGCAAACATACTATTGAACAACAAATTTTTTTCAAACAACACAAACACAAACCAGGTTCACCTCGTCCGAGGCGGATTTCCGTCAGCCGTCTTCCCGGGAGTTCCCGTTCCCGAATAGTGCAGGCCGACATAACCATGGAATTTCCACTGCCTTGATGCCTTCCTCCTCAGGGAGGCATAGGGGGAACCATTAACAAAATTACAATTATGGATATAACAGCAATCAGCGGTCTCGACACTGCGTGGGTATTGATAGCAGCGATGCTGGTGTTCTTCATGCAACCAGGCTTCGCCCTCGTTGAGGCAGGTTTCACGCGTTCAAAGAACACAGCCAACATTCTGATGAAAAACTTCGTGGACTATATCGTTGGAACAGTCCTCTTCTGGTTTATCGGTTTCGGACTGATGCACGGAGTAGGCAACGGCTTCATCGGTGAACTCCATCTCTTCGACTTCTCCTTCTACCCCGATTCAAATGTGCCAAAGGAATGTACACTCATATTCCAAACCGTATTCTGCGCCACAGCTGCCACAATCGTATCCGGAGCCATGGCAGAGCGCACCAAGTTCTCCATGTACGTCATCTTCTCCATCGTCGTGTCTATTTTGATCTACCCGATTGAAGGCCACTGGATTTGGGGCGGGGGATGGTTGAGCGAACTCGGCTTCCACGATTTCGCCGGTTCCACAGTCGTTCACTCATGCGGAGGCTTCATCGGTCTTGCCGGTGCTATGCTCCTTGGTCCCCGTATCGGCAAATACACAAAGAGCGGTAAGTCAGTAGCTATTCCCGGACACAACCTCACCTACGGAGTCCTTGGCGTGTTCATCCTTTGGTTCGGATGGTTCGGATTCAACCCAGGTTCACAACTCGGTGCCGAAGGCGTGGAGAATGCACGTGCCATCTCTCATGTCATGTGTACCACCAACATGGCAGCAGCCACAGCCGGACTTTCAGCCCTGTTCCTCACTTGGATAGCCTACGGCAAACCATCCCTCTCACTTGTGTGCAACGGCATCCTGGCAGGACTTGTAGGAATCACAGCAGGTTGCGATGTAGTGTCAATCGGCGGAAGTGCCATCATCGGACTCGTCTGCGGAGCAGCAATGGTCGGTTCAGTAGCATTGCTCGACAATGTCCTGAAGATTGACGACCCAGTCGGTGCAGTGTCAGTACATGGTGTGTGCGGATTGCTCGGAACCATCCTCACTGGAATGTTCGCGGTCGACGGCGGCTTGTTCTATGGTGGCGGCTGGAAATTCCTCGGCGTAGAGACCCTCGGAGTACTGTGCGTGATAGCTTGGTCCTTCGGTCTTGGCTTCCTCCTCTTCTGGAGTCTCAAGAAACTGTTCGGAATCAGAGTATCTCCACGAGTAGAGGAAGAAGGACTCGACATCTACGAACACGGAGAGACAGCATACAACAACTGATGCTGGTATCCATTAGCATAAACTCAAACTCATAATTTTATTTATATACAGAGTCTATATATAACATTTTTGTTGCTGGTGGCACAGGTCGCGAGGCTAGTGCCACTTTTTGTTTGTGCTTGCACCATTCTTTGCGCGTGACATCCCTTGCATCAGGATCAATGCTAGGAGCTAGCTCTCTCCGAGAGCGTTATAGCGAGCTTGGACTTGTGGGCGGCAAAAAAAGTGCATTGCAGACAAAGCGAGCAAAGCTCGAGTGTAATCACCGGCGCTCTCGGAGAGATCTGACTCCTACATGGCGATGGTCGGTAAGCATCCGAAATAAGCTGATTATTACTTTTAATCAAGGTGGACTGTATGTTCTTTGACGACCTTCATAGAGTCATTTATCATCTCTTTTTCAATGGTGTATATACTGTTGTCGACTTCCCCAGACTCAAACTCACTCACCTTATCTGTCACAACTTCTCTCACCACAACGATCTCGTTATAATGAATGGACTTCGGGTCTTTTATCTTCTTTGCGGTAACACTATAATAGTAACTAACTCCCCAATGGGTCTCTTTAGTGAATGATTCGTTCTTGAAATCGAATACAGTCTCATTTCTTCCGCCGTCAGCACAGCCTGCAGGCAGATAGTCGAAAGGTTCTTCTTGGATTGGTCCCAAATCGCTATTATTGCCACCAGTAATGTCATAACAAACGTACCAGTCATTGTAAGCACCTATGTACTTGACAAGGAACTCCTCTTCTCCGTCGAAGTTGACATCCATAAACATAAACTGACTGCCCTTACTTAGACTGTCGACTTTCATTACCGGGAAGTCAAATTTTGCAGAATGTGTGCCTGGTTTGTCTGCAAAATCTATCGGTATATAGGGCATTTCTTCCAATACTATATATTTGTCTATGTTGTTGCCTCGCTTGAAATGTATCATTGTCACTCCGTGACGCTGGCACAAGACTGTGATTTCATATCCGTTAGGCCTGTTGGTGGATTTAATGACAGATACCGAATCACCAAAGAAAGAGATGTCCTCGGGAGATAATGAACTTTTGTTGCTGTTGTTGCATGAGAAAATTAAACACAACACCCATAGGACTAGCAGTGATTGCAAACCATAGGATATTCTCAAATATGTTTCGCCAAAGAAGGCTTTCGTATTAAATAATGTCTTCATATCATTTTTTTAAAATTATAAACAGGACTTGTTGCCTATCAAAAATAGCATCAGGCAACTATAAAAGTCCTGTTTCATGTTACATTGGTGTTTCTAACTTTTTCCATAATCAACTCATCTCAATTGGTTCTGTCGTATTGACTGTGCAAAGTTACGTCAACTTGTTTCTCTAAAAAAACTTTTGGGGCATCATTGTATGAGATGTGGGGATTATTGTATGAATTGTTGATCTGAGTTGTAAATCCACTACGTTTAATCAAAAAATGATTCTATTTGCATACTCGGGGTCTAGTCAAGGGAGAGTAACCTAAGGGGCAATTAAAGGTACATGAAACCCCTTTGCTGTCTGGATGTGCGGATGCACGATGCAGTGCTGAGATCAATGAGAAATACCGTCACGATGGCTACGATGGTTCGCAGGATGAATCTCCAGACATCTTTCTTTCCATACAACTACAAAAAAATCTCGCAAATAACCTTGCGAGTTTTTTTGCATGGGCATATCCGCTTATTTCGGATGCTTACGTTTAAGCAAGCTTAGCTCTGCTCATAGCTTAACGAAAAATTTCGCCTACGCTTTCGGAGAAAGCTGATTTCTATATGGCGAGCATCGCTCGAATTTATTCGTGAAATTTTTGTTTGAAATCTTTAGTATCGACGTCTTCTTTTCCTCTGGTAGCCCATGCCGGTGCTTTGTCTGAAATGTGATGGGAGGGAATAGAGTGAATTGAGGGAGATGTCGGGCAGGAATTGGATGGAATAGTCTTGTTCGGACTTGTAGACTACTCCGATTGCATCGAAGTGGATGGGGTTGTCGTATCGGTATGTATTGAGGTAGTGGTAGGCGGCGCGCACGATGTTGTGCAACTTGCTTTTGTTGATTGCTTGTATGGGACTTCCCAATGTGTCGCTGGTCCTTGTCTTCACTTCGATGAAATGGAGCTCATTATCCTTGAAGGCAACGATGTCGAGTTCGCAGCCTTTGTGTAGGTTCCAGTTGCGGTGGAGTATGCGGTAGCCTTGCTTTGAGAGGTAGTCGCCAGCCAGTTCTTCGCCGTTCTGTCCCAGTTGCCAATTGTGGTTCTCTGTTTCTGCCATATTGTTGCCTGTAGGTTATTGACGGTTGTTTCTCTTTGTGATTTTGCGCCTTGGACCTATGGAATTGGGTGTGCGCACGTCTGGTGCTTTCTTTATCTTTGCATCGGGACGGTTTGATGTGTTCATCTCGCGCAGTTCCTCGGGTGTGAGTCGCTTTTGCTGGTGTCTTTGGTCTGCTTTTCTGAGGGTGTCGATGTGGGCAGAATCTGTCTTGACAGAATCTGTCTTGATGGTGTCGGCTGGCATTGACTGTTGCTTGTCGGTGGTGTGGATGCGGTAGACGGAGATGTCTTTGATTACTCCAAGGTTTCGTGTGTTGCTTCTGTCGCCCATAAAGAGGAAGTAGCCGGAGATGGATTCTATCTCTTTGTCGTCGATGGCATTTATCTGACAGTCGAACCGTCCTTTGACGTTTGACTGGTTGACGCTACTCACTGTCTTGCCGTCGCGGTAGTGGATGGCAATGCAGGCTGTGAGGTTGTTGTTGCGTTCTGTGGGGTCTTCGCGTATGAAGTCATAGTCGGCTACGAGGTTGAAGCAGTCGTTGAGATGGAAGGTGGTGTCTGCCTTTACGGTGAATGTCTCTTTGTTGAGGAAGCGGCTGTTGCGCAGGATGATGAGTTCCTTTCCTGTCCAGATGTCGGTGGTGTCGCCGCCGAGGGTGACGTTGGCACGCATCTCGTTGCTTCCTCCCTGGAGTTGCAGCATCTTGTCGTAGTCGTCGAAGCGTGTATTCAGGTCGTTGATGATGTCCTGCATGTCTTCGATGTGGCGGAAGTAATAGACGAGGGAGGAGTCGAACTGTGCTTCGGTCACTCCGTGTTTCTCGAACGCTGCCTCCTTGTATTTCACTGCGAGGTCTTTCTTCTCGGGTGGTAGTGTCTGTCCGAGTCCTTGTGCCAGACAGTAGTCGTACATCACGTCTTTCATCTTGTTCTTGGGTATGATGTAGTCGCTTGCATCATCGCAGGCAATGATGCAGACCATCAGTGGAATAATGAGTAGACGCAATGCTTTGACCATACTTTTTTAGAAGTGTTTCTCTTGTTTGTTTTTGTATTTCTCCTTGTCTTTGTCGTCTTCAACCATTATCTTGAGGTAGCGGCTGAGACTTTTGTGGTAGAAAAGGATGAGTGCGATGACACCGCAGCTGATGCATGCATCGGCAAAGTTGAACACTGGACTGAAGAATACGCAGTGTTCGTAGGCATCGGGCAGGAAGGGGATGTCGTTGAGCCACAGCCATCCTGGCATGTTCCATTCGATGAGTGGGAAGTAGAACATGTCGACCACTTTGCCTGTGAGGAAATCGCTGTAGCCTTCGCCCCATGGAACGGAGTGGGCAACGGTGAAGTGGGTTGACTCTGTGAATATCTCGCCATAGAAGAGGCAGTCGATGACGTTTCCGATGGCTCCGGCTGCAATGAGTGCGAGGCATATCATGAAGCCTGTCTTCATGTGTCGGGATGTGAGACGATAGACGTACCACACTATCACGCTTATTGCTGCGATGCGGAAGAGGGTGAGCAGTATTTTGCTGCCAAGGGTGATTCCGAATGCCATGCCGTTGTTCTCGACGAAGGCGATGTGGAACCAGCTGGTGATGGGTATGTGCTCTCCAAGAGTCATGTTGGTTTTCACCTCGACCTTTATCACTTGGTCGATGATGAGAACCAACACTATAATGAATGTGACGAGGATTGCTTGTCTTTTGTTCACGCTTTGACTATTTTGATGTTAGCCTTGAAGTCGCCAAGGTCGTAGAGATCGCCATCGTTGTCGGCTATGTCGATGCTGTTGGCAAGCACCTGGTTGGCGATGTTGGTCTTGAACTTGTCGAGTACTGCCTCTACCTCGGGACTGTGGGATATCTGCACTTTGATGCGGTCGGTGATTTCGAGTCCGGTGGACTTGCGGAGGGTCTGTATCTGCTTGATGAGTTTGCGCTCGTTGCCTTCCACCTTGAGCTCGGGTGTGACTGTGATGTCGAGTGCCACTGTCATGGTGCCTTCGTTGGCTACGCTCCATCCTGGAATGTCCTGTGACATGATGTCGACGTCTGACAGTTCGATGACTGCATCTTGTCCGTCGGCTTGCAGTGTCACTTGTCCCTTACTCTCGAGTTCGGCAATCTGCTCTTGTGTCATGGCTGTCACTGCATTGCTGACTGCTTTCATCATCTTGCCGAATTTCTTGCCCATCACTCTGAAGTTGCACTTCACGTTTTTCTCGAGCATTGATCCGTCCATGAGTTCCAGTTCCTTCACGTTGACTTCTTTTGTGATAATTGAAGTCATGCGGTTGATGCGTGCGCTGAGCACTGGGTCGGTGTCGGGGATTGCGAGGGCATGGAGTGCCTGCATCACTGGTATCTTCACTTTCTTTCGTATTGAAAGTCCCATTGAGGTGACGTCCATTGCTGCTTGCATTGCTTCGTTGAGCTCATTGTCGATGTGTTCTTCCACATAGGTTGGGAATATTGCCAGATGAACGCTCTTTGCTTCTTCCTTGCCTGTGGCATCGTTGAGGTCACGATATAGCTGGTCGGCATAGAACGGTGCAATTG
>CAVHYP010000001.1:96462-114126 GCA_963640465.1 Bacteroidaceae bacterium
AGTTTGCTGAGTGTGTTGAGACATATGTAGAGTGTCTGGTAGGCTGACAGTTTGTCGTTGTCCATCTCGCCTGCCCAGAAGCGTGCCTTGTTGAGTCGGATGTACCAGTTGGACAGATAGTCAATGACGAACTTCTGGATGAGTCGTCCTGCCGGTGTGGGGTCGTAGTCGTCGAGGTATGCCTGCACATTCTTGACCAGTGTGTTGAGTTCGGACAGGAGCCAGCGGTCGAAGTCGGGACGTTCTTCGTAGGCTATGTCGGCTTCCTTGTATTGGAACCTGTCGACGTTGGCATACATTGTGAAGAATGAATATGCCTGTTGCAGCTTGATGAAGAATGAGCTGGTGACTTCTTTCACTCCGTCGGGGTCGAACGACAGGTTGTCCCATGGTGATGAGTTGGTTATCATGTACCAGCGTACTGCGTCGGCTCCGTATTGTGCGATGCAGTCGAACGGATTGATGACGTTGCCGAGTCGCTTCGACATCTTGATGCCGTTCTTGTCGAGTACGAGTCCGTTGGAGATCACTGTTTTGAATGCCACTGAGTCGAATGCCATGGTGGCGATGGCATGGAGGGTGAAGAACCATCCGCGGGTTTGGTCGACTCCCTCGGCGATGAAGTTGGCTGGATAGGCTATGTTCTTGTCGATGAGGTCTTTGTTTTCGAACGGATAGTGGATCTGTGCGTAAGGCATCGAACCTGAGTCGAACCACACGTCGATGAGGTCGAGTTCGCGTGTCAGCACGTTGCCCTTGTCGCTCACGAGCTTGATGTCGTCCACGTATGGGCGGTGGAGGTCAATCTTGTCGTAGTTTGCCTGTGACATGTCGCCTGGCACGAAGCCTTTGTCCTTGAGTGGGTTGCTCTTCATCACTCCGGCTGCAACAGCTTTCTCAATCTCGTTGTAGAGTTCTTCCACGCTGCCTATGCAGATTTCCTCGCGTGTGTCGCGGTTGCGCCAGATTGGGAGCGGTGTGCCCCAGAAGCGTGAGCGTGAGAGGTTCCAGTCGTTGAGGTTCTCGAGCCATTTGCCGAAGCGTCCGGTGCCGGTTGATTCCGGTTTCCACTTGATGGTCTTGTTGAGCTCGAACATGCGTTCTTTCTTTGCAGTTGACTTGATGAACCATGAGTCGAGAGGGTAGTAGAGGATAGGTTTGTCGGTGCGCCAGCAGTGTGGGTAGTTGTGCACGATTTTCTCTATCTTGAATGCTGTTCCTTCTTCTTTCATCTCGAGACACATCACGACGTTGAGGTCCATGTCTTTGCTTGCCTGCTTTTCGTCGTACTTGCCGTCTTGGTTGTATTTCGGGTCGTAGGCGTTCTTCACGAAGTCGCCTGAGTGTTTCCAGTAGCCTTCGTTCACGAAGCCCTGCATGAACTCGGGGTTCATGTCGTCTTTCACGAAGTATTTGCCGGTGAAGTCTACCATTGGGCGGGTGTCGCCTGCCTTGTCGATGATGAAGAGTGAAGGGATGCCTGCGTCTTTTGCCACTTTGGCATCGTCAGCACCGAAGGTTGGCGCGATGTGTACGATTCCCGTACCGTCTTCTGTGGTGACGTAGTCGCCTGGGATTACTCGGAATGCATCGGCTGTCTTGTCGATGATCTTGTTGTCTTCAAGTGCGCATGGCTTAACCCATGGCATGAGTTGCTGGTAGTGCAAGCCCACGAGTTCTGTTCCTTTGCCTTTCCAGAGGATGTTGAGTTCCTTGCCTTCTTCTGCCTGGAAGAAATGTGGCACGCGTTCTTCTGCCAGGATGTAGACTGCCTCTTCTCCGCTGTAAGGATTGTTGCCGAGGATTGCCACATAGTCGATCTTCGGACCTACGCAAAGTGCGGTGTTTGAAGGCAGTGTCCATGGAGTTGTTGTCCATGCCAGGAAGTAGACATTTTTGTTCTCTGGTTGGGAAAAAAGTTTTTGCTGACTGAGAAGTTTGAATTGTGCAGTCACTGACGTATCTTTCACGTCGCGGTAGCAGCCCGGTTGGTTGAGCTCATGGCTCGACAGTCCGGTTCCTGCTGCAGGCGAATACGGCTGGATGGTGTAGCCCTTGTAGAGCAGTCCTTTTCCGTAGAGTTTCTTCAGCAGATACCAGAGGGTTTCGATGTATTTGTTGTCGTAGGTGATGTAGGGATGTTCGAGGTCGACCCAATAGCCCATCTTGTCGGTGAGCTCGGTCCACTCGCTGGTGTACATCATCACGTTTTCGCGACATGCCTGATTGTATTGGTCTACGCTGATTTTCTTGCCTATGTCTTCCTTGGTTATGCCCAGGCTTTTCTCCACTGACAGCTCTACAGGCAGTCCGTGTGTGTCCCATCCTGCCTTGCGCTTCACCTGGAAACCCTTCATTGTCTTGTAGCGCAGGAAGGTGTCTTTGATGGTTCTTCCCATGACATGGTGGATTCCTGGGTGTCCGTTGGCTGATGGAGGTCCTTCGTAGAATATGAATGGTGGAAATCCTTCGCGTTCTGTTATACTTTTGTGGAAGAGGTCTTCCTCGTTCCATTCTTTCAGTACTTCTTCGTTTACCTGTGACAGGTTGAGCTTGTTGCGCTCCTTGAATTCAGACATATCTTATTTCAGTAGTTTTATGTTTCCGAGTTTTTGGGTTTTGTTGCAGTAGTGGCATCTCACGATTCCATTGTCTTTGTAGACTCTGAACAGGGTTTTCATCGGTTCGTTGTTGGTGATGCATACTGGGTTGGCACACTTTACGATGTCGGTGAGGGTTTCGGGCAGCACTATGTCGCGCTTCTCCACTACTTCATAGTCGCGGATGACGGTGAGCCTCATGTTGGGGCAGACAATGGCAAGGCGGCTCAATTCTTCGTCGCAGAAGAATTTGCCCGACACCTTGATGAGTCCTTTCTTGCCCATTTTGTTGCTCTCGAGATTGTTGCCGATGGTCACTGGCTCTTCGCACTTGTCGAGTTCGAGCAGTCGGGCGATGGTGAAGAGCTTGTCGGTTGGTATGTGGTCGATGACCGAGCCGTTTTGGAGTGCGGCTACGAGTAAGTCTTTATTTTTCATTTCTAATCTGGTCTAAAGTGATTCCTAATACGTCGCAAATGAGGGCTTCGCGGGCATAGAGCCCGTTTTGTGCCTGCTGGAAGTAGTAGGCGTGTGGCGACTCGTCGACATCGTATTCAATCTCGTTTACGCGTGGCAGCGGATGGAGTATCTTCATGTTTTCCTTGCACTTGCCCAGCATGTCGGCACGCAGGATATAGGCGTCTTTCACTCGCTCATACTCCATGAGGTCGGTGAATCGCTCTTTCTGCACGCGGGTCATGTAGATGATGTCGGCATCGGCTATCGTGTCTTCGGTGAAGTCCTGCTGTTCTACGAACTTGATTCCTTCCCGACGACAGAATTCTTTGTATTCCTCGGGCATTTCCAGTTCCTTCGGTGCAATGAAATGGAAGGTTGGGTTGTAGGGCTTCATTGTCATGAGCAATGAGTGGACTGTGCGTCCGTATTTCAGGTCGCCCACAAGGTAGATGGTCAGGTTCTCCAGTGTTCCTTGGGTCTTGTAGATGCTGTAGAGGTCGAGCATCGTCTGCGACGGGTGGAGGTTGCTTCCGTCGCCAGCGTTGATGATTGGCACGTTTGTCACCTCACTTGCGTAGAGCGCTGCTCCCTCAAGTCGGTGGCGCATGACGATGACGTCGGCGTAGTTGCTCACCATCTTTATTGTGTCCTTCAGAGTTTCCCCTTTTGATGAACTTGTGACTTTCGGATCGGTGAATCCGATGACCTTGGCTCCCAATCTGTTGGCTGCGGTTTCAAATGAAAGTCGGGTACGTGTTGACGGCTCGAAGAAGAGTGTAGCCACGATTTTGCCTGTGAGCAAAGTACGGTTTGGCTGCTTCTCGAATTCCAATGCCATGTCGAGGAGGTACTGTATCTTTTCCTTTGAGTAATCCGCTATCGATACTATACTTCTGTTTTCCATCTCTTTTTGCGTTGTTAAAAACCGTGCAAAGATAAGGAAAAAAAGCGAGCCGCTTGTTGTGCTGTCGATGAATTCTTTGGTTGATGGCATGATTTTGGCATGAAAACAATGTGTTTGCTTAGTTGCGGTTTCGATTTATGACCTGTGTTTGCTCCTTTGCCTACAGATTTTCGTGCGGCTTGACGGTGGGTATTGGTACAGAAAATGTCAGCGTGCATGAAGTGGGGAAAATGTGGCGCGACTGTTCTCGGCAGGTGCGGAAATCGGTGCTTCTTTATAAAATAATAGGTGATTCGTCTACTTTTGTCGGTTCTGATTTTGTGGGTTTGATGAATTGTTGTACCTTTGTGGGTTGGAATGGGTATTGTGCGGCGGACTGTCCGTTTGTGTGGTCCTTGCATGGAACAATGCTTGTTTTTCATATGACGTAGAGTAAAAACAGAATAGAATATGAACGTTAGTTATAAATGGCTGAAGGAATATGTCGACTTCGACATGTCTCCCGACGAGGTGTCAAAGGCTCTTACAAGCGTAGGCTTGGAAGTGGAGAGCCTTGAGGAAGTGCAGTCAATCAAAGGCGGACTGGCAGGATTGGTCGTGGCACAGGTGCTTACCTGTGAACCCCATCCCAACAGCGACCACATGCACGTGTGCACCGTTGGTTTGGGTAACGGCAAAACCGAACAGATTGTCTGTGGCGCAGCAAACTGCCGCCAGGGATTGAAGACCATAGCTGCTACGCTTGGTACGAAACTGTATGACGGTGACAAAGAATTCACCATCAAGAAATCGAAGCTGCGCGGAATCGAGTCAAACGGAATGCTCTGTGCAGAAGATGAGATAGGAATCGGAACCAGTCACGACGGCATCATCGAACTGCCGGAAGACACTGTGGTCGGTACTCCTGCCGCACAGTATTACGGACTTGAGAGCGACTACGTGATTGGTATCGGAATCACTCCGAACCACTCCGACGCCTGCAGCCATTGGGGCGTTGCCCGTGACCTTTACGCATATCTCCGCCAGAATGGCTACGCGACAAGTCTGCACCGTCCAAGTGTGGATGACTTCAAGGTTGATTCCCACGACCTCCCGATCGAGATTGAGGTGGATCAGACCGAGGCTTGTCCACGTTATGTGGCAGTTTCAATCAAGGGCTGCGAAGTGAAGGAATCTCCGAAATGGCTGAAGGACAAACTGAGCGTGATTGGTCTGCGCCCGATAAACAATATCGTGGACATCACCAACTATATAATGATGGCATACGGACAGCCTTTGCACTGTTTTGATGCCGACATGATAAAAGGCCAAAAGGTGGTAGTGAAGACCATGCCCGAAGGCACACCGTTCGTCACTCTCGACGGAGTGGAACACAAACTCTCCGACCACGACCTTGCAATCTGCAATGTGGAAGAACCGATGTGCATAGCCGGAGTGTTCGGCGGAAAGGGTAGTGGTACTTATGAAACCACTAAGGATGTGCTCTTCGAATCAGCCTATTTCCATCCAACATGGATAAGGAAAAGTGCACGACGCCACGGACTTCAGACAGATGCCAGCTACCGTTTCGAACGCGGCATTGACCCCGACGGACAGATCTATGCAGTGAAGATGGCTGCAAAGATGGCAAAGGAACTGGCTGGCGGCGAAATCGCAATGGAAATTGTGGATGTGAAGAACGACAATCTGCCGAAGGATGCCACAGTGGAACTGGAATATCAGTATCTTTGGGACCTTGCAGGAAAAGTGATTCCGGCAGAGACAGTCAAGTCAATCTGCGTGGACCTCGGAATGAAAGTGCTTTCAGAAACCGAACAGACAGTGATCCTTCAGGTTCCGGCATACAGAGTGGACGTGACCCGTCCTTGCGACATCGTGGAGGAAGTGCTTCGCGTGTACGGATATAATAATGTGGAAATACCTACACAGCTCAAGTCATCGCTCACAATCAAAGGTGACCTCGACAAGTCGTACAAACTGCAGAATCTTATCGGCGAGCAGCTGGTGGGCTGTGGATTCAACGAGATTTTGAACAACTCACTTACAAAGACTTCCTACTACGACGGAATGGAGACCTACAAGCCCGAGAATCTTGTGCGTCTTATGAATCCGCTGAGTGCAGACCTCGGCGTCATGCGCCAGACACTGCTCTTCGGAGGACTGGAGTGCATCATCCACAACACCAACCGTCAGATGCCCGACCTGAAATTCTTTGAGTTCGGCAATTGCTACTACTGCGATGCAGCGAAGAAGAATCCGGAGAAGGTGGAAGTGAGCAATGCGCAGACATCAAAGATTGTCCTCTCGGGCTATTCCGAGGACTTCCATCTCGGACTTTGGGTGACAGGCAACCGCGTGAAAGGCAGTTGGACTCATGCCGACGAGGAGTCAAGTGTCTATGAACTGAAGGCATACGTGCTCAACATCCTCCGTCGCGTAGGTGCACCATTCGGTGCACTCGTGATTTCTGAAGAGTCAAACGATGTTTGGGCAAAGTCAACGAAAATTAGCCAAAAGGGTGGCAAGACCATAGTACAGTTTGGAATCGTAAGCAAGAAGCAGGCGAAGAAACTCGATATCGATGCACCAGTCTACTTTGCCGATTTCAATTGGAACAATCTCGTGAAACTTGTGAAAGGCAAGAATGTGACATTCTACGACATTCCTAAGTTCCCTGCAGTGAGCCGTGACCTCGCACTCCTGCTCGACAAGAAAGTGGAATTTGCAGAGATAGAGGCTGCTGCCTACGGAGCCGAGCGCAAGCTCCTCCGCGAAGTGAAACTCTTTGATGTGTATGATGGCAAGAACCTCGAGGAAGGCAAGAAGTCGTATGCAGTCAACTTCACCCTTCAGAGCGATGAGAAGACACTCAACGACAAGGCTATCGAGGCAGTCATGAACAAGATTGAGCAGGCAATAGTCAAGGCAACCGGAGCTGTTGTGCGTGGTAAATGAAAATGCACAAGAGACTTTGTATGAAGGTATATGACTAGAAAATAGACTTTGCCTTGCAAAATCATGAGAGAAAAGGATTTTGATATAGAAACCAATACGAATATAGATAATAACAATAAATAATGGGAAGAGCGTTTGAATTTAGAAAAGCCCGTAAATTAAAGAGATGGGGCAACATGGCCAAGACCTTTACTCGCCTTGGCAAGCAGATAGCAATTGCAGTAGCAGAAGGTGGACCAGAACCAGACAACAACGCACACTTGCGTGCCGTCATCGCTACATGTCGTCATGAGAACATGCCAAAAGACAATATCGACCGTGCAATCAAGAATGCAATTGGCAAAGACAAGTCAGCATGGAAGACAATGACATACGAAGGCTACGGACCTCACGGAGTGGCTGTGTTCGTAGATACACTGACTGACAACACTACACGTACTGTAGCCGATGTCCGCAGCGTATTCAACAAATTCAGTGGAACACTCGGTACGATGGGTTCTCTTGCTTATCTCTTCGACCACTATGCAACATTCTCATTCAAGAAAGCAGAGGGAGTGGACATGGACGAGATGATTCTCGACCTTATCGACTACGGAGTGAACGACGATTACGACGAGGAGACTGACGAGGATAAGGACGAAACCATCATCACCATCTATGGCGACCCAAAGAGTTTTGCACAGATTCAGAAGTATCTTGAGGATCACAAGTACGAAATCACATCAGCCGAATTCACTTATGTGCCAAACGACCTGAAGGAAGTAACCGACGAGCAGCACGAAACAATCGACAAGATGGTGGAACGCCTCGAAGAGTTTGACGACGTACAGAACGTCTATACCAACATGAAATAGTAGGGCAGTGCAGGCACCATTGCCGGCTTGTCCTTTTTATGAGACGGGTCCGATTCTGATAGATGAATCAATGTGACCAACCATAAGGCTACGGGAAGTTAAGCAATGAGTTTCGGGTGGCAGCATTCCAGCTTATTCTTAACTTCTTTGTATTTTTCATGAAGGTGGCAGTCATGTTGCGGGTAACAAGGTGAGATTGCATAAGAAGCAACACATCAACGTTTGTTTGGCAACATGTCAATGGTTGCATGACAAAATGTCTCTGCTTATATAACGATATGTCAGCGGTTGTATGGCAACATATCAGCGGTCGTACGACAATGCATTAACGGTTGTACGGCAATACGCCAAAGGTTGCATAACAAACAACTGGACAACGATTCCGTTAGAGGCAATAAATTGAAGATTGCATAAGAAACAACAAGGTAATAATCATATTATATATAATAATAAGGTGAAGACGGTTTATAAAACCCAGGGCACATGCTCAAGTGCCATAGAACTGGATGTGGACGACAATCACATTGTTCAGAGCGTCAGTTTCATCGGTGGCTGTCCTGGCAACACACAAGGAGTGTCAATGCTTGTAAGGGGAGTGAAGGCGGAAGACGTAATCAGTCGTCTGCAGGGAATACGTTGCGGATACAAAAGCACTTCATGTCCCGATCAACTATCGTGCGCTCTGACTGAGGCAATACAGAAGGTGGAAGAGGACAAGAAAAACAGACTATAACCCATCAATCAGTCATCAATAATCCATTAATGATCCGTCAGATGAATACAATTATGACTATTCTAAGGAAAACAGGTGGTGTGGGCTTGCTCTATCTCTCACTTGTCGCAGTGCTTTTGCTCGCTTCATGCCAGGAGTCAAAGCGTGACCGCATCGAGCGTGAGGCACGTGAATACACGGAGAAAAACTGCCCGCGTGCAGAACTCCAGGACATCATCTATCTGGACAGTCTGGTTTGCCATAACGACAGCAACGACAACTATGTCTATTACTATTCAGTAAAGGCAGATTCCACGATGATTGAGCAGATGAAGTCGGGATATGACGATGCGCGCAAGCTCCTGCTCAAGGGAATACGCAACTCCATTGACCTGCGTTACATCAAGGAGGAACGGTTGAACATCATCTATGCCTATTATGATGCCGCAACTCATAAGAAAATCCAGGAGTATGTGTTTACTCCCGAGGAATATGAATAGAATTGGGGCGGATTTAATAATTTAAACCCAATCTTGAGAAAAGATGTCATTGCTTTCTCTACTTGGCATTTTGACTGTGTGCGAACACAATAAAACAACTTTTTCTTCATTTTCCTTCATAAAACTATTGCTGAATAATAAATTAGCCGTAACTTTGCATCGTGATTCAGGTCACATGGGTTTTAAGCGAATGATTTAACATTAAAGTAAAAAGATTATGTTGCAAGAAAAAGCAGGAAACATTGCAGGTCTCATTTGGAATGCATTGTCAGAGAACAACGGACAGACTTACAAGCAGATTAAGAAGGCTACCAAGTTGGCTGAGAAAGATTTCAACCTTGGACTTGGCTGGTTGCTTCGCGAGGACAAACTTGTAGTGTCTGAGTCTGGAGACGAGAAGGATCCGTACGTTTATTCATTGAAATAAACCGACGGAGTACTACCGGCCGTAGTTAGACGTATATGCTGAGATGTCATGCATTTATTGCTTGACATCTCAGCTTTTTATGTGCACATCCTCTCTTTTCTTGCTTTTTTACCATGCATTGGACTGTGGTTTCCAAATAAATTCGTATCTTTGTACCAATAAATTCGATAGTAGGCTTGCATGAAGAATATTAGAAACTTTTGTATCATAGCACATATTGACCACGGTAAGTCGACCTTGGCTGATAGATTGCTTGAATACACGCACACGATAAAGGTGACCGAAGGGCAGATGCTCGATGATATGGACTTGGAACGCGAACGTGGTATAACAATCAAGAGCCATGCCATTCAGATGGAATATCAGAAGGATGGAGAGACTTACACCCTGAACCTTATCGACACTCCGGGACACGTGGACTTCTCCTATGAAGTCTCAAGAAGTATTGCCGCCTGTGAGGGTGCTTTGCTTGTGGTGGATGCCACGCAAGGAGTGCAGGCACAGACCATCTCCAACCTTTATATGGCAATCGACAATGACTTGGAGATAATACCGGTCATCAATAAATGTGACATGCCCAATGCCATGCCCGAAGAAGTGACCGACGAGATTGTTGATTTGCTCGGGTGCGACAGTGATGATATAATCCTTGCATCAGGCAAGACTGGCTTTGGAGTAGATAAGATATTGGATGCTGTCATCGACCGCATACCAGCTCCAAAGGGTGATGAGGATGCTCCATTACAGGCATTAATTTTTGATTCAGTGTTCAACTCTTTCCGTGGAATCATTGCATATTTCAAGATAGTGAATGGTGTGATGCGATCCGGCGAGAAAGTACGCTTCATCAATACAAAGAAAGAATACATTGCAGAGGAAATCGGAGTCTTGAAGATGGATATGATTCCGAAGAAGGAACTGCGTACTGGAAATGTGGGCTATATAGTGTCCGGCATCAAGAATGCCACAGAGGTGAAGGTGGGAGATACCATCACAACTGTAGCCAACCCAAGTGAAAAGGCTATCGAAGGTTTCCAGGAAGTGAAACCGATGGTCTTTGCCGGAGTCTATCCGATAGAGACGGAGGAATATGAGAATTTGCGTACATCGTTGGAGAAACTGCAGTTGAATGATGCATCGCTCACGTTCCAGCACGAGAGTTCTGCTGCATTGGGATTCGGTTTCCGTTGCGGCTTCCTTGGATTGCTGCATATGGAGATTGTGCAGGAACGTCTTGACCGCGAGTTCAACATGAATGTCATCACCACTGTGCCCAACGTTTCCTACATGGTTTACGACAAGCATGGAGAATGTCTGGAGGTACACAACCCATCCAGTATGCCTGACCCCACTTTGATTGAACATGTCGAAGAACCATACATCAATGCCACAATCATCACTACAGCCTCTTATATCGGACCAATAATGACCTTGTGTCTCAGTAAGCGTGGTGAATTGAAGAAACAGGAGTTTATTGCCGGCAATAGGGTAGAGATACAGTTCCTTATGCCTCTTGGCGAGATTGTCATTGATTTCTACGACAAACTCAAGAGCATTAGCCGTGGTTATGCTTCGTTCGACTATCATAGTGCCGGATTCCGTCCTTCCAAATTGGTTAAGTTGGACATCCTGCTCAATGGAGAAAGCGTGGATGCCTTGTCCACTCTCACGCATGCTGACAATGCAGTAGGCTTGGGCCGACGTATGTGTGAACGTCTGAAGGACCTGCTGCCGCGCCAGCAGTTCGACATTGCCATACAGGCTGCTATCGGAGGCAAGATAGTAGCGAGGGAGACAGTGAAACAAGTGCGCAAGGATGTGCTTGCCAAGTGTTATGGAGGTGACGTGAGCCGTAAGCGTAAATTGCTTGAGAAACAAAAAGCCGGCAAGAAGAGAATGAAGCAGATTGGCAATGTCCAGGTTCCACAGAAAGCCTTCCTTGCTGTACTCAAACTTGATGATTAATCGAAACTCAACTATAAAAACCTTTTTAGATAAATTGAATATGAAACGAATACTTGCTTCTGCATGCATGATGGCATTGACTTCAATGGTAGTGTTTGCAGACCCGATTGATGCAGAAAAAGCAAAAGAACTGGCACAGAAATTTATGCCTGTCGATTCTGAAAAACCAACTTTAGTAAAAAAAGCTGTGAGAAAAAGCACATCTGCAGTGCGTCTTGCAAAGAAATATACAACGACTGCTCCTTATTATATATTCAGTAGGGGAGAAGGACAGGGATTTGTCATTGTAAGTGGTGATGATGCCTTGCCCGGAGTGTTGGGATACACTGAGAGTGGTGATTATGATGAGGACAATATGTCTCCTTTCCTTTCGTGGTATTTGGAATACTATGGAGGACTGGTAGAAGCAGCACAGGCTGCAGGAGCCACAAGCATGGATGCACCGTTGCTTACTGCAACAGGCAAGACTGATATCCAACCATTGCTTGAGACCCATTGGCATCAGAGTTCTCCTTATAACGACTTGTGTCCTACATTGAAGGCTGGCGGGAGAAGTGCAACAGGATGTGTTGCCACTGCAGCTTCGCAGGTGCTCTATTACTGGCGCAAAGACCTGCCTACACAGACTGCTTCAGGAACCGGTAGTTATGCCTATGGAAGTGATGCAAATCCTACAACTGCATTCCCGAAGGGTACAAAGATGAAATGGGATTTGATGTGTACTCAATACTCAGGCTCCGAACCCGATGAATACAAGAACGCTGTAGCGACACTTGTGGCTTTTGTCGGCGGTGGCGCTGGTCTGACCTATGGCGCAAGCACTGCAGGACATAATGGGAATTGTATCGGAGTGTTCCGTGATGCATTCGGCTTGAATGGCGGAACCGACAACAACAAGGACTGGGGACAAGATTATAATAACTATTCAGATGATGCTTGGTCTAACCTCCTCTACAATGAACTGGCAAAGGGACGTCCAGTACTTTACAGTGGAGTGAATGCCAATGGTGAGGGTCATGCTGTTGTTGTAGACGGCTATCAGGCTTCAACCGGTTACTTCCATATCAATATGGGGTGGGGCGGACAGAGTGACGGCTATTATACAGTTGCCCGTGGTAAAAGTCCTAACTGGGGATTCAATAATTCATGGCAGGAATGTGTGACTGGAGTCTATCCAAAGAAACCCAAGCTGTCAGCTGAATTTGTTTCCCATGCCACGGTCTATATGAACCGCACGAATGACTTTACTTTTGATGTTGTCAACAATGGAACCCTTGACTATAGTGACGGAATCTATTTTTTTGCCAACACTACAGGCAAGGCTCCCACAAGCCTGTCTTCTGCCAAAGATGAAGACACAGAGACTGTGCTTTCCAATTCTGGCGACACAATACGTTTCACTATGTCAGCCAAACCGACATCGGAATCTGAATGGTATTTCTATGTGACTGATGCCAACCTGAATGTACTGGCAAAGAAGAGTGTCAAACCTTCTGTGCCTGTAAGCAAACTGTATCTTAAAGACATGGCAGTTGACGGATGTTCTGACACCGAGGTGTATAATGGTGAGACCTATCGTGTGGTGTACAACAGCAAGGCTACAGGAACGGTAGAACTTCAGGACAAGAGCTCGGTTGGTTTTGAAGGCAATCCGCGCATGTCGATTTATGAGAGTACTGACGGAGGAAAAACTTTCAGTTATATAGGTTACAAGACTTCACAGGCTAAGATTGGTGGCGGAGAGACTTGCACGCTCTCTTACTCAATCACATCCACCAGTGCTTGTCCGATGTCTGTGGGCAATCTCTATTATGGCGTGATGCAGGACTCAGTCGTTGGTCTGCATGTGAATGATGTAATCAATATGGACGAGGCAGAAAATGTCATCATCCGATTTGTTTTGAAAGGCAACGACATGGAGGTCGTAAGTTTCAACGACAATTGCCTTGCACTGAAAGGTACGTGGGACCCCAATGCCTTCACTACATTTGCAAAGAAGACTGCCTACAAGACAGCTACAAGCTATGACCTGACGCAGGTTACCAAGATATTTAATCTGCCTGTAGCGCCAAACAACCCGAATGCATTGTTCTACCTCAGCAATGATGCGACTCCTATATCCGGATGCAATTACATTCAGAATGGTGTTTGCAAGGAACTCGTACTTGTTCCCGGATATGATTTCGTACCACGAGCAGACTTCATGGCAGTGTCCGCTTCACTTGACATTTCCCAGAAGGCAGATAAATGGGGCTTTATCACAATACCCTTTGATGCAGAGGTTCCTGTAGGAATGATTGCACGTCAGATCGACAACCATAGTTCTGCCGGAATCAGCAATAAGACTACGAACATGTCGAAGTTGGTTGCCGGACATACATACGAGATTATGGCATCAAGTTCGGTGAAACAACAGTTGACAGGAACCAATGTGAATGTCGTAAGCAGTGCAGTGGCAAATGCAGATAAGTCTGTTGTCGGAACATATGTCAATACCACAACTCCAGGCGGAGCCATGCAGATTAATGACGACGACCCACAGTATGTGGATGTAGTTGACGAGGGAACAGCTGTTGAGGCTCTTAGAGGTTATTTTCATGCAGACAATGTGACCAAGTCATTCCGTGCCTACTCTGTGATTACATCCGACCCGACATACCTGAATCTGGCAAAGAACATAGAGGCTGCCTATGATGTAATAAGCACGAACGGTGCGTATGCAACACAGACAGCAACCGACAACTTGCAAGAACTTGTCAATAGTGCCGAGGTGATGTTCTCGGAACGTACAGCAAGCAATATGGAAGTGAGAGCTGCAAATTTGAATTTGGATTCAGCCATTACCGCTTATCTTGGTGATGCACTCAACCCGAACATCAATCTCGACTGCACTTCTTTCATAACTAACCCTTCATTTGAAAACGGTAAGACAACTGGATGGACAACTAGTGGCAAGGTCTATAACTCATCGGCTTTGGCTTACAAGAGCGTCAATGGCGACGGAAAGTACTATCTTTCAGACTGTCAGACCGACAGCACAAGCAGCGGCGTAAGTCAAGTTGTAACGGGACTTTATCCGGGCCGCTACCGACTGACTGTCATGGTCGGTTCTTCAGAAGGACATCAGATTACAGTATTTGCAGGTGATTCAACGGTAACTGTCGAAGCAAGCAACCTTGGCAAGCACTATTTGGTCAAGGCTGTGATAGATGATATCTGTGTTGACAATTCCGGTGAACTGGAGATTGGAGTGAAAGCCGGATTCTTTTATAAGGCAGACAACTTCGTACTCACTCTCACTGAGTTCGCCAAGACCGCACGCGAGGATGTGAACGGTGATGGTTCTGTCGACACTCAGGATGTTTTGGCCGTGTATGAATTCATGCAAAGCCAGCAGGAAGGCAGCGTCGAGTCTGCAGGAGATGTCAATGGCGACGGAATGGTGGATACACAGGATGTATTGCAGATATATGAATGTATTCAGGACAATTAGTCACGAAACCGTAGCGGTATTCACTGCGGCGCTGTTGGCTGCTGGACTTTTCTCATGTGGCGAGGACCGAACTTATGAGTACGAGGAAAATACTGCTGCTTGCCATTCCTTGCAGGATGTGATGGCTGAGTGGTACTTGTGGAACGACAGCATTAGGAATGTGTCGTGGAGCGACTATTTCGCATCACCAACCTCGTTCATCAGTAAACTCACAGCACTGAGTCCTGGCGACGAATGGTCGTATTGCCTGATTGATACGGTGGAGAGTGATGGCAATCCATGTGGCTATTTCAATCATGCAGATTCTTATGGACTGGATTTCGTGGTGATGACAGATCCGACGGGTGAAACCACACGTCAGTATGCCCGTGTCATAACCGTCTATCCCAATTCACCTGCCGAACGATGTGGACTTGAGCGCAATGACTTCATTGCACGCATCGACAACAATAATATGACATCCTCGATTGTGTCGCAGTTGGTGAACGGACGTTCCCGTACAATTGTGGTCAACCGTTTGGCAGTGAATAGGGAAGAGGCAACGTATTATTGGTCATCCATCGATACGGTGACCTTGGGGAAGTCCGAGAAAGTCAGTGTCGATGCCGTTCTCATCAATAGGATAGTTTCACCAGGTATTGGTTACATCATGCTTTCCAATATGGATGAGACTGATATGATTGTGGCATCACTGAAAACACTTCTTGAGAAGTCACCCGGTACCATTGTGTTCGACCTACGGCTGTGCAACCAGGGAACCATGGAATGTGCACACGAGATAGCCAAACTGATAAGCAATGTGGACGGCACTTTCCTACAGACAAAATGGAATAGTAGTAAATCCTCCAACAACACGTCGTATTCAGTGTCGGCTTCTGCCGACTATCGGTTGTTCTTCATAACTAACAGCAAGACCCAGGGTGCACCTGAATGGTTGATCTATGGATTGCGGTCGTTGGGACAGACCGACGTGACCGTTATAGGTACAAAGACTGCAGGGCAGAATGTCATGCTCAAGTCAATCCCTACAAACTATAAATTCACAGTTTATCCAGTCGTGGCTTATGTGGCAGGACACGATGGTACCTGCGATTATGATGAGGGCTTGGTTCCCGATTCGGTGCTGGATGAACTCGGTTATGTAAACCTCTATCCGTATGGAAATGAATACGAGACGATATTGAACACGATACTGACAGATTATTAAGGCAATGAACATAAACGACACAAACGACACGACAACAAACACAAACAACTCAATAAATCTCCCACATCCCTTGATTGCATGTATTCCGATACTTGTACTTGTGGGCATGATGGTTCTGATAGTAAAATTATTTGGAAACAATGCCCTTGGTGGTGGGGTGCAGATAGCCTTGCTTATGTCAACGGCTGTATGTGTGTGTCTCGCAATGTGGGTGTACAAGGTAAAGTGGAGGGAACTGGAGCAAGGAATAGTGCATACCATTGCCAATTCAGCAGTGTCACTGATAATCCTTCTGCTCATTGGAATGATGTCGGCTTCATGGATGATCAGCGGCATTGTACCTACGTTGATTTACTATGGTGTGCAAATCATGTCGCCTACGTTTTTTCTTTTCACTACCTGTCTGATATGTGCGGTGGTGTCGGTGACAACTGGTTCGTCGTGGACAACAATCGCAACCATCGGCGTGGCTTTGATAGGTATCGGCTCTGCTCTGGGTGTTCCCGAGTATTGGTCGGCTGGAGCCATCATTTCCGGTGCTTATTTCGGCGACAAGATGTCGCCATTGAGTGACACAACGGTTCTTGCTTCTTCCAGTGCCAGAATCAATCTGTTTAGCCACATCAAATATCTGGTTTTCACTACGGTGCCAACTTTGTCAGTCTCTCTGCTGATTTATTTTGCTGCCGGATTCTTTATTGGCTCCGACGGCGATGTCCTCATATTGGAGTACACCGAAGGTTTGAGCCGTAAATTCGACATTTCTCTTTGGACCTTGGTTGTACCAGCCGTCACAGTAGTTATGATACTCAAGAAACTTCCCTCATTGGTCATTCTGTTTGTATCGGCTCTGTTGGCAGGTGTGATGGCAATCATTATGCAGCCCGATGTATTGCTGTCGATTGGCGGCAACACAGAACGGACCTATTCGCTGAATATTGTCAAGGGACTGTTGGTCACGTTCTTCACGTCTACCAATGTGGAAACGGGTAGTGTTACGGTGAATGAACTTGTCAGCACAAGTGGAATGTCTGGTATGATGGACACCATCTGGCTCATTCTGTGTGCCATGTGTTATGGTGGCGTGATGATGGCAAGCCGCATGATTCATAGCCTTGCTGCCCAACTGATAAAGGTCATTCGTGGAACAGCCAGTTTGGTTGCCTCCACTGCTTTTGCCGGAGTGATGAACAACATTCTGATATGCGACCAGTATGTCTCAATCATCATGACCATCGACATGTTCCGTGATATCTATAAGGAAAAGGGGTATGAAGCCCGACTGTTGTCGCGCGCTACGGAGGACTCCTCAACGGTTACATCCGTGCTTGTACCGTGGAACACCTGTGGAATGACTCAGAGCACTGTGCTCGGCGTATCGACTCTTGCTTACCTTCCATATTGCTTCTTCAACCTTATAAGTCCGCTTATGAGCATCATCATCGCTGCAATTGGTTGGAAAGTGGTGAAGCCTGGAAAGGTTGTTGCAAGCAGATAATGACATTTCTATTCATGGTCTCAATCTTTTATTTTTCGAAGCGAATCCAGTCGACATCGAGGAAGGCGCCGTCGTTAGAGACGCCGTGGC
>CAVHYP010000002.1:0-34762 GCA_963640465.1 Bacteroidaceae bacterium
GGAGTTTCCAGTGTAAGACTCGAATGGGTATTCGATTGTGTCAGTCTTTGCAACAGGAATAAGAGTTGCCATTACGTTCTTGAATGCGAGCCAACTGATGTTGTTGTCTGCGTCAACTACGTACTGGATGGTGAGTGTGCTGTCTGCACCTACTTCAGCAGTTGCTGAGAATGTGTCGAGGTAGAGCCGTGAAGTGCCAATCTGTGCACCTGCACATACGTCTACTGAATCTGTGCCTGTAACGACGAGCTTGATTCCGTGAGGAGCTTCTTTGCTACTGTCCTTTACACGTACACGTGTCCAAGAAGAAACATCGTACTTACCAGGAGCAACCTTCATTGTAGCTGTGAGAGTGCGCACTGCAAGTGAGTTGCCGTCTTCTGTCCAGTACTCGAAGAATGGAGTCTTGAATTCGCTGCCGTCGGTGTTGCCTTCAGTAGACCATGTATTAATATAATAAGGAGTCCAAGCACCTGCTACTGCATCCCATACGCTGAGGAGGACGTCGTCAATTGTGTTGTTTGCGTGCCATCCTGGATTGCTTGATGGTCTCTGGAGACCAGATGCCTCTTCGCTTGTAAGTGTACCGTCAACGTACTTCTCATAGTACTGAGTGTAGTAAGCGTCGTATGATTCCTGAGTGTAGAGGTTGGTCTTCTCCATGAACTCTGCCATTTCCTCAAGAGTTTCCTTTGTTTCTACGCTTGAATTCAGAGTGTTGGTTGCTTCGTTCAAAGCGTTTGTTGCAGTCTTGAGAGACTCGCTTGTTGGTGCTGCAAGAACTGCTTCGCTGTTGTAAGTCTCAATCACTAGAGTGAGGCTGTTGAGTGCAGTTGCAACGAGGCTCTGTGGGTGAGCTTCTGCTTCTGCTACAGTTTCTTCGTCAGTTGCTGTTGCCTTTGCATTTGCGTATGCTTCATTGTATGCCTTGAGGTCTGCAGAAAGAGCGACTTCGGTAGCTGTGGTTTCAGTTCCGTAGTATTTGAGTGTGAAGTTGTCCCAGATACACCATGTGTCTGTACGTGTACCCTTGACTCCGACAGTGACTGTTGTGTCTTTTGCTACTTCGAAAGTGATAGGAGAAACATAGTATTTACCTGCTGTGAAGGATGTAGACATGCCTGACATGCTGCTTTCTCCTCCTGTCATGGAGTTGAATACTGAAGAAGTTACATTGGCTGAGTCAACCATTGCAAATACAACAGGGAAGTCAGCACCGGTGACCGTGTATTCAGTCAAAGCTGCCTGGGCATTCAGTTGGTAAACACCTGCAGGAAGTTCAACCTTCTGATAGATGTCGAATGCTGCACGCCATGACTCTGCGCAGTTGTTTATATTGTTACCACCAGAGAGATTCTTGTTGCTTGCTACAACAGTCCAAGCGTTCTGGTTGCGGTTGTTGCGTCCGAAGTTCGGGTCGAGGATGAGGTATGTAGCGTTGACTGGGTTGTCTGCTGTTGCAGTAGCCAATTTAGCTGCCATCTCTTCTTCTGAGATGATCTGCCATTCAGCAGCTGCACCTGTGGCTGAGGCTGAAAGAACTGTGGTAGATCCGTCGTAGCCGTAAACTGCGTCGCCTGAGTAAATCTTGTAAGTGTTTGCAGCTGTATCAGAAAGGGCGATTGAAAGAGCGACTGGAGAACCGTTGTCCATGTAGCTACCATTGAAATAGTAGTTTGTTCCGCCGTTTAATACCTGAGATTCGATGTTGTACTTGCCGCCTACGTTTACGAGAGTCAAGTATTCAGGATTGTCGAGGAGAGAAGCCTGAGTACCCCAACTGTTGCCTGCACCCCAGTACTGGCCTGCCTCTACATTGTAGAAGTAGTATTTGCCTGCTGTGAAGAGAGGAGCTGGGTCGTAAGAAAGTCCTTCGTAGTTTGAAGGACAAACTTCCTTGGTTCCGTTGTATTCCTTGTAAGCACCTGCAACTGTACCTGAAACGAAGCCGTCTTTTGCCCATGACTCTGGAACATCGTATGCGAATATTTCTACAGTGTCAACTCCGTCTGTTACATAGATTCCGTTGCGGTTTCCTTTTGAAGTAACATAAACGTCTGTAATCTTCGCGTTGTTGAGTACGAGGTTCACGGGTTGACCAGCTGCTTCAGCTGCAATAAGGTCGGCAATGCTTGTGTAAGTCTTTGCGATGACGTAAGCCTGAGATACTGTTGTACTCTTGGTTTCGCCTGCCAGTGCATAAGCATAGACTGTTGCGTCAGCAGCAACGCTGATGGCGCTTGTGTACTCATTGTAAGACTCGCCGTCAGTTGAATAATAGATTTTAGCACCTTCCACTGCTGTGAGTTCAACGCTCTGTGCGGTGTAGTAGCTGCCGCCGGCAACGCTGAACATTGGAACTGGAACCTTAGTCGGGTCCTGCTTGTAGCTGATTTCTACAGTAGCAAGACCTACTTGGTTGTTCTCAGCAAAAGTCACCTTTACAGCGTTTGTTCCTTCTGGAAGTGTGCTGCTTGTGAGGGTGAAGTCTGAACTGGTAGTTTCGGTAGCTGTGTAATTAGCACCACCGTCTGTACTGTAGTTCAATGTAGCAGTTTGGGTTTTGGTGCCCCACTGCTTCAATGTGAAGCTGACACCTTCGAGAAGAAAGCCATCAGACATGATGACTTCGATGTCTTTACCCTTAGTGACAGGGCAGTCATCGATTGTGGAGCCTTCACTCTGCTTGTTAGCGGCAGCAAAGACTACAGTTGCGGGAACGCCAGTAGTGGAAACTTCATGCTTTGCATACGAGGTGCCCCAATCGGCTATACCTGCGATTGCAGTCATGTCGAAAGTTCCAGTCATGGCAGTAGACGCTTCTTCAGTCTGTGCGTTCGCGAGAAGCACAAACATCATAGCCGCCAAAGATAAGAATAGTTTCTTCATACTTTTTTGTTTTGAGTTAATAATATAGTGAATTAAAAGATAATTCTTCTATGGATTTATCGGGCGCAAATATAATACTTTCCGCTGAGAATTCAAAATGTTTTATGGGAAAATCTTACTTTGTGCTGCGATTTTTCTCCGGCAGGCGTGGCTTAGTCCTATTTGTGCAAACTCCGGTGGCTGACGAACGGGCGGATCATAAGACCGATGCCTGCGATGATGAATGGGAAGCTGAGGATCTGTCCCATGTCGAGAGTCATGCCTTTCTCGAAATCAACCTGTTCTTTCTTGATGAATTCGATGAAGAAGCGGAATGTGAAGATGAGGGCTAGGCAGAGTCCGGAATGGAAGCATGTGCCGGGTGCAATGCGGTTGTCTGCCTTCTTGCTCTGGATAATGTAGATGGCAATGCCTATCATGAATATGATGAGGTATGCCAGTGCTTCGTAGAGTTGTGCCGGATGGCGGGGTACTGCCACTCCATCGACCAATGCGTCGTGGGAATGGAAGATGAACGCCCAGGGCACATCGGTGGTTTTGCCGATGATTTCGGAATTCATGAGGTTGCCGATGCGGATGCAGCAGGCTGTGAGCGGTGTGGCGATGCACACGTTGTCGAGCACTGTGGTAAGTCCCACTCCGTTTCGGCGTGAGTAAATCCACATGCCGATGAGGCAGCCCAGCGCACCTCCGTGACTGGCGAGTCCGGCATAGCCGCGGAATTTCCAGTCGCCATCGGGCATGATTTTTATTGGCAGGAGCATCTCGATGAAACCGTTGGTGCTACCCAGATAGTAGTCTGGTTCATAGAAGAGGCAATGTCCGAGTCGTGCACCGACGAGGATGCCGATGAAGCAGTAGAAGAAGAGCGGGTCGAACTTCTCGTCCGCTATCTTCTGGCGCTTGTAGAGCCATCTGACGATGAGGTAGGCGAGGACGAGCCCCACTGCCCACATCAGCGAGTACCACTTGATGCCGAACGCACCGATGGTAATGGCATCGAGGTTGGGTTGCCAGTCGATGAACAAAGGTTTCATATCTTATTGTAAATGAATGCTCTTATGTTGTAAGTGAATGCTCTTATGCCGTAAATATGAATGCTCTGAATGCAGGTCGGATTCGCTCCTCGATTACACGTTGAATCTGAAGTGCATTATGTCGCCGTCCTGCACCACGTATTCTTTTCCTTCCACACCTAGTTTGCCTGCTTCGCGCACGGCAGCTTCGGAACCGTACTTGATGTAGTCGTCGTACTTGATGACTTCGGCACGGATGAATCCTTTCTCGAAGTCGGTGTGAATTACTCCGGCGCACTGTGGTGCTTTCCATCCGCGTCGGTAGGTCCATGCCTTCACCTCCATTGGTCCGGCAGTGATGAATGTCTCGAGATTGAGCAGCGAGTAGATGGCTTTGATGAGTCGGTTGCATCCGCTTTCCTTCAGTCCCATGTCTTCAAGGAAAATCTGCTTTTCTTCGTAGGTCTCGAGTTCAGCGATGTCAGCCTCGGTTTGTGCAGATATAATAAGGAGTTGTGCATCTTCGTCTTTGATGGCCTTCTTCACTGCTTCCACGTAGGCATTGCCTTCCTTTGCGCTCTGGTCGTCGACGTTGCAGACGTAGAGCACGGGTTTGGTGGTGAGGAGGAACATTTGTTTTGATGCGTTTTCCTCGTCCACATTCTCCAGTTCCACGGTGCGTGCGCTCTTGCCTTGTTCGAGTGCCGCCTTGTAGCGTAGCAGCAGGTTGTATTCAGTCTTTGCCGCCTTGTCGCCGCCCACCATCGCTTGTTTCTCCACTCGCTTGATGCGTGTTTCGACAGTCTCGAGGTCTTTCAGCTGCAGCTCGGTGTCAATCACTTCCTTGTCTCTCACTGGGTTGACGCTGCCGTCCACATGCGTGATGTTGCCGTTGTCAAAACAGCGGAGCACATGGATGATGGCGTCGCATTCACGGATGTTGCCGAGGAACTGGTTGCCGAGTCCTTCGCCGTGGCTTGCGCCTTTCACGAGTCCTGCTATGTCGACTATGTCGCATGTGGCAGGGACGATTCGTCCCGGGTGCACAATCTCAGCCAGTCGGGTGAGGCGTTCGTCGGGCACGGAGATTTGTCCCATCTGCGCATCGATGGTGCAGAAAGGATAGTTGGCTGCCTGTGCCTTAGCGCTTGACAAACAATTGAAAAGAGTAGACTTACCTACGTTCGGCAGTCCTACTATACCTGCTTTTAATGCCATAGTTGTCTTATTTGTTTGCAAAGTTACAAATTTATTTACAATGACTGCGCATGAAAGGCCGTTTATTTTGCATGAAAATTAAATGGAAGAGAATCTGGATGAGATTGCAAGTATTGTGGCGTAAGAAACAGAAACCTTGCTAAAACGCCATGCGCATGAAGAATATGAATTGTTCTTTCTTAATACGTCTTAACTTAATAAACATCCATTTGCAAAACGGCCTCGATTTGCCCCGTTTTTTCTCTGGCTAGGAAAAATTTTTTTTCTGACTGGGAAAATAAATTTCTCTGACTAGGGAGCAAAAAATGTCTGATTGGAGGGGCGGGAAATGTCGAGCAAAATTGGAATTTGGAAATGGTGGATTCTGAATGTGAATTTGTGAATGATGAATTTGGAATTGAAAATGATAGATTGGAAATTTTGGAACGGTCGATTGGATGTGACGAACGGGAAATTGGGATTCGGAAATGAGAATTTGACGGCTGAGATGACGATTCGATCGATACCTTTCAAAACTATTTGCCCAAAAGTTTTTCTATCTGACTTTTTAATACTAAATTTGCAAGTCAATCGTTATATAGAACAAGGTGAAACAAGTGAAACGGATGAAACGACTAGTCATATTTCTGTTGATGGCGATGCAACTGGCAGTGGCTGGGGCGCAGGAGCTGAACTGCAACGTGAAGATAAATCATTCGCAGGTGCAGGGCACGAACACCAGTGTGTTTGAAACTCTGCAGAAGGTGCTCAACGAGTTCATGAACCACAGGGCATGGACCGAGTTGCAGTTCTCCAAGGAGGAGAAAATCGTTTGCTCGATGAGCATCACGGTGAAGCAGTACGACCCGTCCACCAATGCTTTCACTTGCGAAATGCTCTTCCAGTTGAGCCGACCCGTCTTCAATTCCACCTACAGCACCACTGTGTTTTCGAAGCGCGACAAGAGCTTCAACTTCACTTATGTGGAGAATGAGCCTCTGGAGTTTATGGACAACAATGTCGACAACAATCTGACGGCAATGCTTGCCTACTACGCTTACCTTTTCATCGGACTCGACCTCGACACGTTTTCACCGATGGGAGGGACTGACATACTGAACAAGGCGATGGCAGTGGTAAACAATGCCCAAAACCTGGGCGATGCCGGCTGGAAGGCTTTTAGCGACGATGACAACCGCCATGCGATGATCAACGACTATCTGGAAACATCGATGGAACCGTTCCGTCAGATGATGTACAAATACCACAGGGAAGGTCTCGATGAAATGGAGAACAATGTGGACCGCGGACGCACGGCTGTGACCGCGGCATTGAACCTGCTGCAGGAAGCCCATTCGAACAAGACACTCAGCCGTTTGCCCCAGATTTTCACCGACTATAAACGTGATGAAATCGTAAACATCTACAAAGGCCACGGGACGGAAAAAGAGAAAAACTCGGTGTATGAAATCATGTCGAACCTCAATGCATCGCAAAATGCAGAATGGAAGAAGATTCAGAAGTGAGCGCTGAAAGCCGGGAACTGAGAATCTGGAGATGAGAAATCGGGGATTGTGAGATTGAGAGTGGCGTGCTGAGGCTAAATAAAATGTATTTTATTTGTCTTTTCCGCCGGATTGCACTATCTTTGCATTTAATTTGCAAATAACCATCAACAACATGGGATTGAAGAAATATTTTAAGGGAAAGAGCGGAGCAATATTCTGGGTGAATGTGGTGCTGGCAATCTTGGTGCTGGTATGCATTCCAGTGATAGTGTTCAACTCGCTTGATGCCTACACCAATCACGGTGAGAAACTGAGCGTTCCGTCGGTTGTGGGCGAGAAATACTACGAGGCAGAACGCTTGTTGGATTCCAAGGGTTTCATCGCCATCGTGGCAGACTCAACCTACAAGAAATCAGCCAAACCGGGCAGCGTGCTTGACCAGACACCGAAAGCCGGTAGCCTCATCAAGGAAGGCAGAATCGTGTACCTCACCATCAACCTCAACGGCGAACCGCTGGTGAAGTTCCCCGACATCGTGGGCAACACCTCGTATCGTGAGGCAGAGATTACGCTGAAGGCATTGGGCTTCAAGCTGACTACACCCCAGTATGTGACCGGAGTGGACAAAGGCCAGGTTGTCCGCGTGAAACAAGGCAGAAGAGACGTGCATACCGGCGAACAGATCTCAAGAGAACGTGCGCTCACACTATATGTGGGTGCCGGTGAAATCGAGGAGGAAGACTCGCTCTATTTCGAAGATGAAAGCGACGGCGAATACAATACAGACGTTGACGTAAACGAAAATAACTTCGACGTGCAACTGTAGTCGGATCAAGACAGGACATAAGCAGACATACGGAATGGCAGAAGAATTCTTGGGACAGGACGAAGAACTGGACAGCGAACTGCTCCAGTACAAGGACGAAGAGGCGGACAGCGACGACGAGTCAGCCCAACTCTATGAGCATTACCGTATAGTGGCAGACAGCAAGCAGGGACCGATGAGAGTGGACAAATTCATCATCGACCATCTGGCACACAGATCACGCAACCGCATTCAGAAGGCAGCCGACGCAGGATTCATCCTGTGCAACGACAGACCTGTGAAGCGCAGCTACAAGGTGAAGCCCTTTGACGTGATAAAGATTATGCTCGACCGTCCCTTCTACGAAAACAAGATTATGCCCGAGGAAATTCCGCTCGACATTGTGTATGAAGACGAGGCAGTAATCGTGGTCAACAAGCAGGCAGGACTCGTGGTGCATCCGGGGCACGGCAACTGGCGCGGTACACTGCTCAACGCACTGGCATGGCATCTGAAAGATCATCCAGAGTACGACATCAACAATCCAGAGATTGGACTCGTGCACAGAATCGACAAAGACACGAGCGGACTGCTGGTGATTGCCAAGACTGCAGATGCCAAGACACACCTCGGCAAGCAGTTCTTCAACAAAACCACCAAGCGCGAATATCGTGCACTGGTGTGGGGCAACATAGCAGAAGACGAGGGAACCATCGTGGGCAACATAGGGCGCGACCCAAAGAACCGGTTGCAGATGACAGTGTTCGACCCAGCTTCGGACATCGGCAAACCGGCAGTGACCCACTACTATGTGCTGGAACGCTTCGGCTACGTCACCCTCGTGAGATGCATCCTCGAGACAGGACGCACCCATCAGATAAGGGCACACATGAGACATATAGGCCACATACTGTTCAACGACGAGCGGTACGGAGGCGACAAAATACTGAAAGGAACAACAGCGAGCAAGTACCGCCAGTTTGTGGAGAACTGCTTCAAGCTCTGTCCGCGCCAGGCACTGCATGCCAAGACTCTTGGTTTCGTCCATCCCGTCACCGGCAAAGAGATGATGTTCTCGTCCGAACTGCCGCCCGACATGGAAGGACTACTCGACAAATGGAGAAACTACGCAAGTGAGCTGTGAGGAAAACCGGGCGGATGAACAGTGAAGGAAACATAAAAGTGAACAGTAGTGGAAACTACACAGATGAACAATAAAAAAACAAGATCATGACGAAGAAAATTATTGCAATCATTGCAGGAGGCGACTCATCGGAACACGACGTGTCAATGCACAGTGCCGAAGGAATCGCTTCATGGCTCGACAGGGACAAATTCATTGTATATACAATAGAGGTAAGAGGACTGGACTGGATTGTGCAACTCCCGGACGGAAATACGGCAGAAGTGAACCGCCACGACTTCTCATTCATGGAAAACGGCAAGAAGGTGAAACCCGACTTTGCATACATTACCATCCACGGCACACCGGGCGAGAACGGAATTCTGCAAGGCTATTTCGAATTGATTCACGTTCCCTACTCAAGCTGCAACGTGCTCGCTGCTGCCATGACTTTCGACAAGTTCACGCTCAACCACTTTTTGGCAGTTTACGGAGTTAAGATTGCAGAATCCATGTTGGTGCATGGAGAAACCATTAGCGGCGATGATGTGGAAAAATGTGTCGGATTCCCCTGCTTCGTAAAGCCAAACGCATCGGGCAGTAGCTTCGGAGTTACCCACTGCACAAAGAAGGAAGAAATAGCCGAAGCCATGGAAAAGGCAAGGAAAGAGTGCGAAGACGTAATGATCGAGGCAGAACTGAAAGGAATTGAGATTGCCAATGGAGTGTATAGAAAAAGTAATGGGGACGTGTATGTGCTGCCTATCACTGAGGTGGTGAGCGAGAATGAATTCTTCGACTATGACGCCAAGTACAACGGACAAGTGAAGGAAATCACACCGGCACGACTGAGCGATGACACCACACAGAGGGTGAAGAAACTTACAAAAGCCATCTACGATTTGATCAGAGCAAACGGCATCATGCGTGTGGACTACATCATCACCAAGTCGGAAGATGGTAAAGATGTCATCAACCTCCTCGAAATCAACGCAACTCCGGGAATGACCAAGACTTCGTTCATTCCGCAGCAGGCACATGCCGACGGCTTGGATATGAAAGACATCCTCACCGAAGTCATCGAAGGCAAGATTGGAAACAACTACGATTAATTCTCACCGAAGTCATCGAAGAAAACAAAACTGTGACTGACGTTTATTGAAGTCATCGAAGATAAAAACAGAACAAAACTGGTTGACGTTCATTGAAGTCATCGAAGAAAAAACAAAACTGACTGACATTCATTGAAGTCATCGAAGAAAATAAAATTATGACAGATATTCACGAATTCGACGACATCCGTCCGTTCCTTCCCGAAGAACTGCCAGCAGCCTACGACAGGTTGCTGAACGACGATGGATTCAAGGCATTCCTCGCATTCTCGTACAAGGACGTTCCCTTCGAGAAGGCGGCAGCACTTATCCGTTCGTGCAAGACTAACCTCGAGTTCCAGAAAGCCTGCATCTATCCGGCACTGACAAAATTGCTGAGCAAGAACAGCACCGGACTTACCGCAGACTTCTCCAACATATCGCACAACGGGTACACCTTCATATCCAACCACAGAGACATCGTGCTCGACTCAGCATTGCTCGACTACGTGATTGTGGACAAGAGACTCGACACCGTTGAAATCGCCATCGGCGACAACCTGTTGGTTTACCCGTGGATAAAAGACCTTGTACGAGTCAACCGTTCGTTCATCGTACAGAGAGCACTGACCATGCGCCAGATGCTGCTTGCCTCAGCCAAGATGTCGAAGTACATGCACTACGTCATCTCAGAGAAACACGGCAATATATGGATTGCACAGCGCGAAGGACGTGCCAAGGACAGCGATGACCGTACACAGGAAAGTGTACTGAAGATGATGTCGCTGGGCGGAGGTCCCGATGCCATCGCCAGCGTGAAGTCGCTGAACATCGTGCCCCTCGCCATATCATACGAATACGATCCGTGTGACTATCTGAAAGCTGAGGAGTTCCAGAACAAGAGAGACATCCCCGGATTCAAAAAAAGCCAGCAGGATGACCTCGACAATATGAAGACCGGAATACTGGGCTACAAGGGACATATCCACTACCACGCAGCCCCTTGCATCAACGACTGGCTCGACACTCTCGACCCGAACATCGCCAAGGCAGACCTCTTCCCGCTGATTGCCGAACACATCGACCAGGAAATCCACAAGCACTACAAGCTCTATCCGTGCAACTACGTGGCTGCTGGCATGGACACATCCGCAGAGGACAAGGCAAAGTTCGATGCATACATCGACCACCAGATGTCGCAGATAAAGAAGGAAAATCCCGACTACGACTTCCTGCGTGAGAAGATGAGAGAGATGTACGCCAATCCTGCCATCAACCAGATGAAAGCGAAAGGACAAAACTGATAAAATCAAACGGACAATAAAAAAATGAGAGGACAAAGTAAATGAAGCGGTTTCCCATCGTAGCCATCACCTTATCCATATATAGTCTTGTACTCGTCGTTTCATGCAATGACGATGACGACGTGGTGCCTGCCTATGTGGTGGAGTTGGGCGAGGCTTATTCGGATTCCGACAAGTATATCACGAATATCCGCATGGACAACGGCAAGACTTATGCCGTAAGCCAGACGATAACAGCCAGCAGTGCTGACAAGACCTACCGCTGCCTTTGCACATACGCTCTGGATGATGACGGTGGAATCAGCATCTATTCACTGCAACGGGTGTTTGCGCAGAGTCCGCATCCGTTGACTTCGTTCATCGCATTCCCGATGGAACCGGTGGAATTCTACAGTTGCTGGAAGTCCGACCGTTACTTGAACCTGAAAGTGGGAGTGATGACAAGCGGTGTGGAAGTGCATACGTTCGGATTCAGCATTGACAGCGTCTATACGAGCGGTGACAAGCAAGTTGCTTGCTTCTCGCTGTTCCACCAACGTCCGGACGAAGATGCAGAATCATATACGGAGGAAACCTTCCTCAGTATGCCGACAGAAGACTTTGCCGACATCGATACGCTGGTAATCAGCATTCCGACCTACGATGGAGTGAAACAGATAAAGAGAAATAACAAATAAACAATAAAAGATGAAGACTTACAAGATCATTAACAACCTGACAGGCTTGGTGATATTTGCAATAGCTGCATTTACCTATTGCTCTACCATCGAACCTACAGCAAGTTTTTGGGATTGTCCTGAATTCATTAGTACAGCAGCAAAGCTGGAAGTAGGACACCCACCCGGCGCACCATTCTTTATGCTCGTCGGCAATTTATTCTCGCATTTCGCAAGCGACCCGACACAGATTGCCAAGATGGTCAACACAATGTCAGCACTCCTGAGTGCCGGCTGTATTCTGTTCCTTTTCTGGACAGTGACCCATCTGTCAAGGATTCTTGTGTGCAAGAATGAAAAGGAAGTGACATTGGCACAGACAATAGGAATCATGGCAAGCGGAATTGCCGGAGCACTCATCTACACGTGGAGCGACACATTCTGGTTCAGCGCAGTGGAAGGTGAAGTCTACGCTTTCTCCTCTTTCCTTACAGCCCTTGTATTCTGGCTGATACTGAAATGGGAAGACAAGGCTGACGAACTGGGCAGCGATCGCTGGCTCATCCTCATTGCCTATCTCGTGGGACTTTCTATCGGTGTACACCTTCTGAACCTGCTTTGTATTCCGGCAATGGTGCTGGTTTACTACTACAAGCGTGCAAAGAATCCAAACGGAAAAGGTTCGCTTGTGGCTCTCGGCATTTCAGTGGTTATCATTGCAGCAGTGCTCTACGGAATCGTTCCTGGAATCACCAAGGTGGCAGGATGGTTTGAGTTGCTGTTCGTGAATGACCTTGGTATGCCGTTCAATTCAGGCGAGTACATCTACTTGATTCTTATGGTAGTGTGCCTCGTATGGGCAGCAATTGAAACTGCACGCGCAACAAACAGAAACAGAATGAACATCTCGTTCCTTGTGTGCGTGGCAATCCTCGGCATTCCGTTCTACAGCTTCGGCTGGACAAGTGTGCTTATTGGTATTGTAATTCTTGCAGTAATTGCTTTCATATTGTTCGCATATAATAGAGTGACACCAAAAGCATTGAACACCATGGTTCTTTCCATGGCTCTGATGGTTGTGGGCTATTCTTCGTATGCAGTCATCGTTATCCGTTCTACAGCCAATCCACCGATGGACCAAAACTCTCCGGAGGATGTGTTCACACTCGGTGAATACCTTGGACGTGAACAGTATGGTGACCGTCCGCTCTTCTACGGACCTACATTCAAGTCACGTCCGGAAGTAGTGGCTGACGGTGATCATCTGAAGTACAATATAAGTGAAGGCGCTCCTGTGTACCAACGCAAGGAGAAAGCCAACGAGAACGAGAAGGACCAGTACGAAAAAGTTCGTGACAAGTTCGACTACGTCTATCCGTCAGACCAGTGCATGTTCTTCCCTCGTATTTATGACGAGAGATCAGCAAGCAAGTATCAGTCGTGGTTGGGCGACATCCATTACAAGACTGTGAACTACTCTATCCCTGGGCAGGGGACACAGCCAGTTGAAATTCCTACTCAGTATGACAACATGAGGTATTTCCTCTCTTACCAGATGAACTTCATGTACTGGAGATACTTCATGTGGAACTTTGCCGGTCGTCAGAATGACATCCAGGGCTTGGGTGAACTCGAACACGGCAATTGGATTACAGGAATAAAGTTCCTTGACGATATGCGACTGGGCGACCAAGACTTGTTGCCTACTGACCTGAAAGAGAACAAAGGTCACAACGTGTTCTACTGCATGCCTCTGATACTCGGTATCATCGGTCTGCTGTGGCAGGCATTCAGAGGAAGGAAAGGCATTCAGCAGTTCTGGGTTGTGTTCTTCCTTTTCTTCATGACAGGTATTGCCATCGTGCTCTATCTGAACCAGACACCAGGTCAGCCGCGTGAACGCGACTATGCATATGCCGGTTCATTCTATGCCTATGCAATATGGTGCGGACTTGGTATCAGTGCGATATTCACATGGTTGACAAAGTGGCTCGAAAAGAAACTCAACAAGCGCGTTGCAGCCATCACTGCATCAGTCATCTCTCTCGTACCAGCCATTGCAGTACCTTTGCAGATGGTAAGCCAAACTTGGGACGACCATGACCGCAGCAACCGCTACATGTGCCGTGACTTCGGACTGAATTATCTGGAAACTATACCGCACGATGGTGTGATCTTCACCAACGGAGACAACGATACCTTCCCATTGTGGTATAACGAAGATACAGAAGGAAACCGCACTGATGTGCGAGTATGTAACCTCTCTTATCTGCAGACCGACTGGTATATCGACCAGATGAAACGTCCAGCATACGAGGGCGACAAGCAGTCGTCACCACTGCCGATATCCTGGAAACGTATTCAGTATGTGTCAGGAAAGAACGAGGTGGCAGACGTGAACCCAACCGTCTTCCTCAGTGGAAAGGAAATGACGATGAAGGAACTGGTGCGCATGATGTACAGCCAGAGTCCTGATATTGCACACAAGATATGGGGCGACGAACCTTTCGAGTTGAAGACAGCCATCAAGAAGTTCCTTCTCAAGGAGGACATCCCGGCTGAATACAAGGATATGGTGGAATCTCTCCCATGCTGTCTGCCTTCCGACACGCTCTATGTGACAGTCAACAAAGAGGCTGTACGCAAGTCGGGCATGATGATTCCAAATGACTCTATCCCCGACAAGATGGAGATTAGCCTGAATGGTCAAGATCGTATATACAAGTCGTTCGTGATGATGCTTGAGATGATTGCACAGGGTAACTTCGAACGTCCGCTGTATATGTCGACTACAGTAGGACCAACCAACTTCGGTAACTTGTGGCGTCATTTCGTTCAGGAAGGACTGGCGTGGAGAATCACTCCGTTCACATTCAGCGAGAACATGCCGCAGCAGACAGTTGTCGACTCAGAAAAGATGTATGACAACATGATGAACAAATACCACTACGGAAATCTGAAGCACCCCGGTCTGTATCTCGACGAGACATCAAGCCGTCTGTGCTGGACACACCGCCGTTGGTTTGCACATCTCATCAATACGTTGATAAAGGAAGGCAAGAAAGACAAGGCGCTCAAGGCTCTGGAGAAGTGTGATACGGAGATTCCGGATTACAATGTACCTTACAAGGTTGACAATGGCGGACTTGAGATTGCCAATGCATTCATTGCATGCGGTAAAGTGGAGAAAGGTGTAAGTATTCTGGACAAGATCGAGAAGAACTCAAGAGAATATATCCGCTATTACGCATCACTCAATAACTTCCGTTTCTCCTCTGCCTGGAGAGATTGCAGGAGTGAGATCTATGCATTGCTGGAGGTTCAGCGTTCACTTGAAAGTATTGGAAAGACAAGTGACAAGAACGCCAAGACTTATGCCGAGCGTGCAAGTAAGTTGCTGCCGTTCATCAACGAGACATACTCTACGTTGGCAGGACGTGCAGAGAGCTTAGGACTTAATCTGTAGGCGAATGATTATAGAACAACCCAGTACGTGGCTTCGGTGGCTCTATCCAAGTGCCATTTGGAGAATGTCTCATAAGGATAAAGCCGTTTATCTTACCTTTGATGATGGTCCAATCCCCGAAGCCACGCCCTTCATTCTCGATGTGCTGGACAGGTATGGTGTCAAGGCTACATTCTTCATGGTTGGCGACAATGTGAGGAAGTACCCTTATCTGAAGGAAGAAATCGAGAAGAGAGGACACAGGCTCGGTAATCATACGTATAATCATGTAGGTGGTTTCGGCTGCTCGAGCAAAGAGTTCTTGAGAAATACCTATAAGGCAGACCAGTTGATTCACTCACATTTGTTCCGTCCTCCCCGTGGATGGATGCAGTGGGCACAGTATATACGTTTGCGCAAGAAGTTCACCATCATAATGTGGGATGTGGTTACACGTGACTACAGTAAACTTATGACTGCCGATGAGGTGGTGGACAATGTGAAACGCTACACTAGAAATGGCAGTATCATCACGTTTCATGACTCGCTCAAGAGTATAGACAAACTCAAGACGGCATTGCCCGAATCAATAGAATGGTTGCAAGACCAAGGGTATGAGCTCAGAATCTTTGACGCCGACCAACAACGTAGCCGACATTTGAAATAGGTCGGGTCGTATTCTACAAAGGTCATCTTTAGAACTGGCATGAACAAACGGTAGCCAATCACGATTACAGACCATAGAACAGATTTATGCAGAATACAATCATCAGTTCAGATATAGTAAAAGCCGAAGCATTACGCCTCGGCTTTTCTGCTTGTGGTATTGCTCCTGCCGTAGCCATCGATTCCGATACCGCATCATGTTTCAGTGATTGGTTGCAACGTGGAGGCAATGCTGGTATGGGTTATATGGACAACTATAAAGAACTGCGTCTCGACCCAAGATTGGTTTTTGAAAATTGCAAGAGTGTGGTTTGTGTTGCACTCAACTATTACCCTGCCAAGAGGCTGAAAGGTGACCAATACCAGTTTGCCTATTATGCCTACGGAAAGGATTACCATGACGTGATGCGCCATAAACTGAATGAACTTACGTCTGCCATAACAACAGTATTTGCAGACGTACCAGTGAAAACCCGTGTGTGCGTCGACACAGCCCCTATCCTTGAGCGATATTGGGCACGGAAGGCAGGTATCGGCTGGATAGGAAAGAACCATAACCTTATCATACCCCATCATGGCAGTTTCTTCTTCTTGGGTGAAGTCCTTATTGATCAGTTGGTGGACAAATACGACACTCCTATGAATTCCCATTGCGGGACATGCCGGCGATGTCTTGATGCTTGTCCTGGCAGGGCTATCCATGAAGACGGATTCTTTGATGCATCATGTTGCTTGTCGTATGTCTCTATAGAACGACGGGGAGACTTCAATACGGATGAAGATCGATTGATGAACCGCCAACCGGGAGATTCTCCTTATATATATGGTTGCGACCGCTGTCAGTTGGCTTGTCCACATAACAAGAATGTCACACCCAATTCAACGGATGAATTCCATCCATCTGAAGCGTTCCTCAACATGAGCCGCAACGATTGGAAACATCTGTCTCTCACAGATTATCAGCGGATATTCAAAGGTTCAGCAGTGAAACGCGCAAAGTTCGAGGGGCTGAAACGCAATATAGAGAGCGTTGGTTCGGATGACAAAGACTAATGTCGAAACCAATACATTCTGCGTATTCCGGTCGATACCCGTTCCATGCCAATACAAGTTCCCAACCATAGGACTCATGTCACATATGACTTTATCCTCCATCTTCAGATATCCAATCCACACCAAGAAATGCGCTTGAGAATCTGCTGTTTCCTAAAAGTTGGTCGATAAACCCGAGGTAAGCGCCGATGAGGTGATGCCCAAATTCGGATTCATTTCCGCTACAGCCAAGCATTATATGCAACAGCTGATGGAATCCGGTTATCTTGATTCGTTCGGGGGTAACAAGTACAGAATATGCAGTTTGTCGTCACTTGTCAGATATGGTAGCAAGACTGCGTTTTACAAGCAGGTAGAGTTTGTCATTGGGGCGTACTCTCTCGTTGACTTTGAAACTGATGTGTTGTCCCTTGACCGCAGTTTGTACTGGTTGCATGTCGAAGCGGATTTCATCAACAGTCTGAATCAATGCTCCCGTTGTGGTGCCAGTCACCAGAATCTTGTCGCCTACAGACAATTCACTGCTTTCTATAAGGAATTCCCCAACACCGATATTGGAGAAATATTTGATGCACTTGCCAACATACACTTTCTGTTCGGTAGCCCTACTTCCATATACTTCACTCCATTCTCCCAGTCGCTGTCCCTGATAATAACCGTCCCAGAATCCTCGGTTGAAGACCGTAGAGAGTTCTTTATCCCACCTGCGTTTCTTCTCGTCGGTAAATGTACCGTCGAGAACGCTATTGAGCGCTTCGTTGTAAACTCTTACAACAGTATGTACATATTCTGCTCCGCGTGCCCGTCCTTCTATCTTGAAGACTCTTACACCGGCATTCATCATCACGTCGATGAAATCAATTGTCTTCAGGTCTTTTGGTGACATGATATACTTGTTGTCGACATTCAATTTGCAGCCTGTTTCAAGGTCTGTTACCTCATAACCGCGCCTGCATATCTGCACACATTCGCCCCGGTTGGCGCTTCTGCCAGCGTTCTGGAGACTGAGATAGCACTTGCCGCTTATTGCCATGCATAGGGCTCCATGGCAGAACATCTCAATCCTTATAGGCTTGCCGGATGGACCAGTGATGTTTCTGCTCTGAATCTGTTCGTAGATATCCTTCACTTGCCACATGTTGAGTTCCCTTGCCAGTACTGCCACGTCGGCAAACTGAGCATAGAACTGCAGTGCCTCGATGTTTGAGATATTGAGTTGTGTACTCAGGTGTACCTCGACTCCTATTTGGCGACAATAGGTCATCACAGCCACATCGCTTGCAATGATGGCAGATATGCGAGCCTCTTTTGCGGCATCTACGATGGTGTGCATCATGTCGATGTCTTCATCGTATATGATGGTATTGACAGTCAGGTAACTTTTCAAACCATGCAGATGGCATGTCTCGGCGATTTCCTTTAGGTCATCGATAGTGAATGGATTGGCCGAGTGTGAACGCATGTTGAGTCGTCCAATACCGAAATAAACGCTGTCTGCTCCCGAATTGATTGCTGCAGCCAGACTTTCCCTGCTGCCCACAGGAGCCATTATCTCAAAATCAGTTCTTTTCATAGATAACAAGTTATTTCCCCCTTATAATCTTCTTGATGTCGTTGAGTTTGTTCAGCGCCTCAAGGGGAGTGAGGCTGTTGACATCGAGATTGAGAATCTCATCACGCACCTGGCTGAGCACAGGGTCGTCCAGTTGGAAGAACGACAACTGATGGTTGCCGCTGTTAGCTATTGTTTCCGTTTGTGGACGGCTTATGCCATCGCCCGAGTTGTTCTTCTCCAGTTCTTTGAGTACCTGTTCCGCTCTACGTACAACACTTGGTACCATGCCTGCTATCTTAGCTACGTGAATACCGAAAGAGTGTTCGCTGCCGCCTGGCACGAGTTTGCGAAGGAATATCACTTTGCCGTCGGCTTCGCGTACGGACACATTGAAGTTCTTCACCCGTGTAAAGAGCCGCTCCATCTCGTTGAGTTCGTGATAATGCGTGGCAAACAATGTGCGGCTATGGGCACGCGCATTCTCGTGGATATATTCGATTATCGCCCATGCTATGGAAATTCCGTCGTAGGTACTTGTGCCTCGTCCGAGTTCGTCGAACAGAACCAATGACCGTGGCGACAGATTGTTGATGATGCTACTTGCTTCGGTCATTTCAACCATGAAGGTACTCTCGCCCACAGATATGTTGTCGCTTGCTCCGACACGAGTAAATATCCTGTCGGTAATGCCGATACGAGCACTGTCGGCTGGCACGAAACAACCTATCTGTGCCATTATGGTAATTAGGGCAGTTTGACGCAGTAGGGCAGATTTACCTGCCATGTTCGGACCGGTTATGATGATAATCTGTTGACGTTCGGAGTCCAGATACAGGTCGTTGGCAATATATTGTTCTCCTATAGGCATCTGACGCTCGATCACCGGGTGGCGTCCCTGCTTGATGTCAATCACAAGACTGTCGTCCACTACTGGACATACATAACGGTATTCCTTGGCGCACAATGCAAATGAAAGAAGGCAGTCGAGCCGGGCAATCTTTGTGGAGTCGTTTTGCAGCGGTGTGATATATTCCATTGAGGCAGTTACCAGCTCGTTGAACAGACGTGTCTCAAGTGTCAGTATCTTCTCCTCTGCACCCAATATCTTCTCTTCGTATTCCTTCAGTTCCTGTGTGATATAGCGCTCGGCAGATACCAGTGTCTGTTTTCTTATCCAGTCAGCAGGCACATGGTCCTTGAATGTGTTGCGTACTTCCATGTAATAGCCGAACACGTTGTTATATCCTATCTTGAGACTTTGGATTCCTGTACGCTCAATCTCGCGTTGCTGCATCTTGAGAAGATAGTCCTTGCCGGCATAGGCAATGTTGCGTAGTTCGTCAAGTTCCAGACTGACACCATCTGCAATTATTCCCCCTTTGTTTATCAGATAGGGGGCATCCTCCCTAATCTCTTTCTCTATACGTTCACGCAGGGTTTCGCATAATTCGAGGGATTCTCCAATCTTGTGTATGGTTGCGTCACCTGATTCGAGACATAGCCGTTTGATTGGTATGATTGCCTGCAAAGACTGTTTCAATTGCAGGAAATCCCGCGGTGAGACTCTGCTTACCGCAATCTTACTTGCTATACGCTCGATGTCACCCATCTTGTGGAGTTGCTCCTCAATGCTGTCACGGAAGTCGGTGTGGCGGAAGAAATACTCCACTACTTGCTGCCTTTCCCTTATCCTGTCAATGTCTTTCAGTGGGAATACTATCCATCGTCGCAGAAGACGTCCGCTCATCGGACTTATTGTCTTGTCAATCACATTGAGCAGGGATGTTCCGCCTTCGTTCATCGGTTCAAGCAACTCGAGGCTTCTGATTGTGAACTTGTCGAGGCGTACATACTTGCTTTCGTCTATCTGACTGATGGATCGTATGTGCCCTATGTTGGTGTGCTGGGTCTGTTCAAGATAATGGAGGATTGCACCCGACGCTATGATTGCGTTCTTAAGATGGTCGATGCCGAATCCTTTCATGTTCTTCACCCCAAAGTGATGGAGGACTTTATTGCGTGCCGTGTCATCGGCATAAACCCAGTCTGCAAGTGGGTATTTGTTGAGTTTTTGTCCGAACGATCGCTCAAACATATCGCGCTTGCTTTCTTCGTACAGCACTTCTTTCGGATAGAAGTTGGTAAGGAGCTTGTCGATATAGTCCACAACTCCTTCGCCTACAAGAAACTCACCTGTGGAGATATCCAGAAATGCGGCACCGCATGATGATTTGCCGAAGTGGACAGCAGCGAGGAAATTGTTCTCTTTGTTGTTGAGCACGTTGTCGTTCATTGACACACCCGGTGTGACAATCTCCGTGATGCCGCGCTTTACGAGTTTCTTTGTGAGTTTCGGGTCTTCCAATTGGTCACAGATAGCCACTCGCTTGCCAGCCCTTATCAGTTTGGGCAGATACACATCGAGTGCATGGTAGGGGAATCCCGCCATGGCTGTGTTGGTGGACCGTTCGGTGCCGCCTGTGCCGCGTTTGGTCAGTGTGATGCCCAAGATGTCGGCTGCAACGGAAGCATCTTCGGCGTATGTCTCATAGAAGTCACCACAACGGAAAAGAATCAAGGCATCGGGATGCTTTGCCTTCAGGTCGTAGAACTGCTTCATCATTGGGGTTATCTCTTCCTTTGCCATATCAGAATATGTTTTTAAGATCGTCAAAGAACTTCCACATGACTATTCCTGCCGCTGTGCTAACGTTCAGTGAATGTTTGGTTCCGTATTGAGGAATCTCTATGCATCCGTCACACATGTCAACCACCTCTTGTTTTACTCCTTTTACTTCGTTACCGAGTACTATTGCATACTTCTTGTTTGTATCCACATCGAAATCCTGCAACATGGTGCTGCCCTCCACCTGCTCTATGGCGATGACTTCATATCCATCTGCTTTCAGCCGGTTCAGTGCTTCGACTGTGTCCTTCACGTGGGTCCATTCCACTGAATCCTCTGCTCCGAGGGCTGTCTTGTGGATTTCCTGGTGGGGCGGACATGCTGTTATCCCGCAAAGGTATATTGATTCAATACGGAAGGCATCTGCAGTGCGGAACACGCTTCCCACATTATACATGCTACGTACATCATCGAGGACGACTGCCAGAGGGATTTTCCTGCTCTTCTTGAAGTCGTCTACCGTGATGCGGTTCATCTCGATTACGTTCAGTTTCCTCATCTCTTTTACTCCTTCATTGTGCCTTGTCGGCAGACTTTACCAATTCATTCAGCTTTTTGCGCAGTTCGTTCATGGTTTCTCCCCGTGCCACAATCTTATGTTGCCTGTCGATAAGCAGGTAAGTGGGTACTGATGTCACTCCCAACTGTGTGACTGTCGGTGAATTCCATGCGTATCCGTCGCAGCAATGGTCGCATGCTACGGAATCTTCACGGATGAAATCCTCCCATCTGTAGATTTCTGTGTCAACGGAGAAGGAAATGAACTTGACTCCTTTGTCATTGAACTGCTTGGAGAGGTTGGATAGTTCTGCAATGTAGTTATATTGGTTCGGCATCCATGATGCCCAGTAAATCATCGCTGTATAGTCTGCCTTGATGTTGTGCAGGCTGATGTTATGCTTGCTCTTTGACGTCAGTTTCAGGTCGGGCACCTTTTTCCCTACTTGTCCACTCTCGATGGATTTGAGCCGGTTATTTATGGTCATGATGAATCCCTTGTCCGGGTTCTGCTTCTTGAGCAGCTTGACAATATCCTTTAGCTTGTTCAGTGGGGTAGTGTCGTCTTGCACAAAGTAACGCTCGAAGAGGTAGATGGCTACCGGTGATGCTGCATTGTCGGTGATGTACTGACGCGCTTCGTCCTGAATTTCCTTGTTGGTCATTTTCTTTGTGTCTTCACGGAACTTGTTCATCAGTTCGTTTGCCTCGTTGCCTTCCACATGGTAGTTCTTCAGGTCGTTGGCTGATGCCGTGTACTTGATGTCATCGCCTCCGCTGACGAATATTACTTGTTCGAGGGCATTGGGGAAGACGAGAACATAAGGCGTTATTTCCTTCACTGCGCCTCCGTATGCAAATTCTCCTTTCTCAATGTAGATGGTGTCAAGACGTGCTGTCTCATCGTTGAGATTATAGATGAGGAGTTGTCCGGACGGCATGCCGTCGAACTGTCCTCGGATGCGGAACTGACTGTCGTTGGAACTGCATGAGAAGAACATAAACACGAGCAGGAACGCCAGCATGGATGTGTATTTTCTGCTGAGTTGGCGTACTGGATACCATACGGACAACCAGCCTACGATGATAACCGTAGCCAGAATCAGTATGATGTCGGATGTATGTACGCTGACGGGGTAGGCGTCGATTATGTAACTGCCGGCAGACTGTCCGAACTTTATGATGCCGTAGTGCTGTTGCAACAGGCACAAGGCAAGTCCCAGCAATACACCTGCTATGGCTCCTATCAGAGATATTATGCGCCCTTCCATCATGAAGACGCCTGTTATCTGACGTTCTGTGGCTCCCAGGTTCCTTAGGACTATGATGTCGTTCTTCTTGTCGATGATGAGCATTGAGATTGATCCGATGATGTTGAAGCACGCAATCAGCAATATGAACGTGAGGAAGATGTAGGAAATCAGTTTCTCAATCTTCATTATCTTGAATGTGTCCTCCTGCTGCTCGTAGCGGTCCATTACGCGGTATTTGTCGCCAAGCTGTTTCTTGAATTCCTTTTTCGCCTCGCTGACATCGGTTCCGGGTTTCAACTTCAGCTCGATTGACGATACTTTGTCCTTGCGCTCAAACAGGTTGCGTGCAAAGCGCAGGGATGTGAGCACATAGTTTGAGTCGTATTTCTGTTGTTTCACGCAGAAAGCGACATTGGGGGAGTAGAGTTCATCGGTATTGAAACTCTCGCTCGGGTCATTCATGTCAATCTGTTCCCCTCCCCGAGGAGCATATACCTGTATCGGTGTGGCAAATGCGACATCGGCCCCAAGGCTGCTCAGAATGTTGATTCCGAAGATGCCGTATTCGATTACGTCTGCATGCAACTCATAGTCGCCGTCGCCGAATTTTATCCGGTCGAAATTGATGAGTTGCTGGAAATTGTCGTCCACACCCTTCACCGTGACCATCATCTGCCGGTTGTTTGCCGTAATCAGTGCATTGTCTTGCAATACCTCCGAGTAGACTGCAATCAGCTTGTTTTTCTTCAGCGTTGCCAGTTCCTTGCTTTCCGCATCCATGAACTTGCCTTCAGCTGCAACGACCTTCAGTTGTGGGTCGAATGCAGTGAAGAGGTTGGCCACCATGTCCTGGAAACCATTGAAGACGGACAATATGCAGACCAGTGCGGCTGTAGCTATTGCTATTCCGCATACTGATATGCAACTTATCACATTGATTACGTGGTGGGATTTCTTCGTAATCAGATATCTCTTGGCTATATATAGAGAGAACAACTTATTCCTTTTTTAGCAGTTTGTCAATGTTTTCTATGTAGTCGAGTGAGTCGTCGATGAAGAACCTGAGTTCCGGGATGATACGCAGTTGGTGACGTTCCAGGTTTCCCAGTTCGTAGCGTATCTGAGCCGCATTGGCATTGATGTTGTCCAGCAGTTCCTGTGCCTGTGAAGAAGGATAGATGCTGAGATATGCCTTTGCAATACTGAGGTCAGGACTTATCCTTACCACACTGACTGATATGAGCACTCCTTTCATCTTGCGTGTCTGTGCAAGGAAGATGTTGCTTAGGTCTTTTTGGATCAAGCGTGCTATTTTGTTATGTCTCGTATTTTCCATATTTGTTCTGTTATTGTTTTAGTTTTATTATTGTCAATCCGTCTCTGATTGGGATGATTACTTTCTCTACTCTGGAATCTTGTGCAATGTAGTCGTTGAATTCCATTATGCCGTGCGTCTGTTCGTTGCTGACTGGCGGAGTTTCCAACACATGTCCGTCCCACAGAGTGTTGTCGGCAAAGATGTATCCGCCTGGGTTCATGTATTCGAACACCATCTTGTAGTAATCGAGGTATGTCCGCTTGTTGCCGTCGATGAATGCCATGTCGTATCTTATGTCCAGACTTGGAACCACTTGCATTGCATCGCCTATATAGAACCGTACTTTGTCAGCCCAGGGCGACTGTTCAATCCAGGGACGGGTGAAGTCCTCCAGTTCGTCGAAGATTTCTATGGTGTGTACCATGCCGCCTTCTTTCAGTCCCTCTGCCATGCACAGGGCAGAATATCCGCTGAATGTTCCGATCTCCAATATGTTTGTCGGACGTATCATCTCGACAAACATCTTCAGCAGTCTGCCTTGCGTATGTCCGCTTGCCATCCTTCCATAGAGCAGTTTGCTCTGTGTGGCGCGGTAGAGCCGGTGGAGATAGTCTCCTTCCGCATCGATGTGGTCTTCTATGTATTCCTCGATTGTCATCCTATGAGTGCTTCAATAGCCAGTCGGTAGGAGTTGAGTCCAAACCCGATTATTGTACCTTTGCATGCGGGACCAATCATGGATGTGTGGCGGAATGATTCGCGCTGCATCACGTTTGATATGTGTACTTCCACTACTGGGGTGGTCACTGCCCTGATTGCATCCTGCAAGGCAATGCTGGTGTGGGTGTATGCTCCTGCATTGAACACAATGCCGTCCCAACTGAATCCAACTTCGTGTATCTTGTTTATCAATTCACCTTCGCAATTGGATTGGTAGTAACTGAGTTCCACCTTGTCTTTATACATCTCAACAAGCTGTTTGTAATATTCGTCAATGCTCTGTGCCCCATATATCCCAGGCTCGCGTTTGCCTATTAGATTTATGTTGGGACCATTCAAAATCAAGATTTTCATTTTCTGTTCTATTTCATTCATTGCAAAGGTACAAAAAAATGCCCAATGACGATGATGAACACATAATTATTTGTAATTTTGCAGCCTTACAATGATGTATATGATGGAAGATAAAGACATTCAAGCCATATTGAGAAGGTATAACCAGTATCTGAAACTGGAGAAGTCGTTCTCTCCGAATACTGTTGAGGCTTACAAGAGGGACCTCGACAAATTCCTTGATTTCATAAGGGAGGAAAACTTGAGTCCGTTTGATGTGCAGCTGACGGACTTCCAGTCGTTCTCCTCCAGTCTTTATGCCATCGACATCCATCCCACATCCATCTACCGCATTCTCATGGGGGTGAAAAGTTTTTACCGTTTCCTTGTGATGAGCGGCGAACTGGACACAGACCCGATGGAACTGCTGGATTATCCGAAGAAACCGCAACACTTGCCCGATGTGCTTTCGGTGGAGGAGGTGGACTTGATTGAATCGTGCATCGACTTGTCGCAGACTGAGGGACAACGGAACAAGACGATTATTGAGACCCTGTTCAGTTGTGGATTGCGGGTCAGCGAACTGTGTAACCTGAAACTGTCGGATCTTTTCCTTGACGAGGAATTCATACGTGTCACTGGCAAGGGATCGAAACAGCGGCTGGTGCCGATATCACCGAAGGCGATAAAGGAACTTCGACTCTATTTCATCGATCGCAATGCTGTCTGTGTGAAGGATGGGTACGAGGATTATGTGTTTGTCAGTAAGGCGAGGAAGAAAAACCTGTCGAGAATCATGGTTTTTCATTTGGTGAAGGAACTGGTGGAAAAGGCAGGTATAAAGAAAACGGTTAGTCCCCATACGTTCCGCCATAGTTTTGCCACTAGTCTGCTTGAGGGCGGTGCCAACCTAAGGGCGATACAAGCCATGCTTGGCCATGAATCCATTTCGACCACTGAAATGTATATGCATATCGACACTTCGCATCTGAGAGAAGAGTTGCTTACCCACCATCCCCGTTACATAAGAGATTTGGAAAGGTAATCGTTTGTAAAAGCGGATGAAGGCTCTGATTGCGATCAACGGCATGCTTTTGTTCGCCGTGAAGGCTCTGATTGCGATCAACGGCATGTTTTCGTCCGCCGTGAAGGCTCTGATTGCGATCAACGGCATGTTTTCGTCTGCCGTGAAGGCTCTGATTGCGATCAACGGCATGTTTTCGTCCGCCGTGAAGGTTCTGATTGCGATCAACGGCATGTTTTCGTCTGCCGTGAAGGTGTTGATTGCACGCAAAACCTTCCCGTGAGCAGAGGAAAAGGCTTTGCAAACTTGCAAGACCTGTTTTTCAGTCCGGATGAAGGTTTCGCACGTAAACAATGGCATTTCCCAAAACAAAAAAACTCTCCACCATCAGACCATGCTGTGGTGGAGAGTTGAAGGATTGAGTTTTTTTGCTCTGTTATTTGCCCTTTATGTAATCATATATCTTGAGGACATCCTGAGTGTCGACGGCTCCGTCACCATTCACGTCGTAAGTTGTGGACGTGGTCTGCGATGTCTGGTTCTGCATGTATTCGTATATGCTAAGTGCATCCTGTGTGTCGACAACGCCATCTCCATTGACATCCTCTGCAGTGCTTCCTGTGCTTACGAACTTCCATGAAAGGACTTCTGCATTCTGGTTCTCGCGCTGGATAAAGTAGAGATAGAAAACGAGACTGGACAGTTCGCTGCTCAGCGGAACGGTTATTTCCTCAATTTCGTAGGTGTCGAAGTTTATGGTAGCGATTGGTTCGTTGGTGATTGATGATGTTGTGACATCAATCGTTCCCTTTCCCCTTACTTTCATCGTGATTGCCTTGGCAGGTGCGCCTTCCTTGCTGAAGTCCACTCCCTTTACCATCCACCAGTTGTTGGTCTTTATGGCTGCCATTGCGCCCGACTGCTGCTCGTAGGGATTGACTCTCATTGAACTGCTTTGTGTCACTCCTTTGATGCTTGCAGAGTTGGATGTCAGAGGATAGATCTTCTGGTTGCTTTCTGTCACAGCCTGCTTGTTTATCTGTATGTTGCGGTAGCCGCCATCCAGTCCTTTCTGCTTCTCGAGCCATGTGGTGTGGTAGAGCATGTAGTAGTTGCCGTTGAATTTCTGTAGATGGCTGTGGTTGTTGCTTCCGCCATATCCCAGAGCGCCTGGGTTCGGGAGTATCTCGCCTCTGTAGGTCCAGTTGTCTGCCAATGGCTCGTCTGCCACCATATATACTATGGATGCCGCTGAAGGAGCAGTTGTACTGTAGTTGTCTTTCCATTCGCTTGAGATTCCCCAGCGTGTGCAGTAGGAGTAAACCCACTTGCCCCCGATGTAGTTCAGTTCGTTGGCTTCGAACTGGCATGGAGCGGAAATCTTCTTGATGTCGCTTGCGAGACTTATCATGTCGTCGCCCAACTTCACGATTCTTGCGTTTCCGGGTTGCAGTTCTGTTCCGATGACATCGCCGCCTCCGAATGTGAGGTAAGCCTCGGTTCCATCGTCATTCATTGCAACTCCCGGGTCGATTACCTGTGAGATGCTTCCGATTCCATCGGTGTTTTTGTCGATGAGTGCCTTGCCGAGTGGGTCTTTCCACGGACCGATAGGTGATGTGGATGTGAGCACTCCTATGCCTGTTGCACTGTTGGTGAAATAGAGGTAGAAATGTGTCTTTCCATCGGATTCAACCCTGCTTGTTATGGACGGAGCCCATGAGGTGTAGATCCACGGTGCAATCGCTTTTACATCGATGGTTCCGTGGTCGGTCCAGTTTACCATGTCCTCGGTTGACATGCAGACCAGAGACGTAATCTTGGAATAGTTGTTGGCTGAAAGTCCATCGGTGCTGTCGAACTGCTGCTGGTCGTTGGTTCCGTACACATACAGACGTCCGTTGTACACGATGCTGGTCGGGTCTGCCATGAATTTATCGGCAGATATCGGGTTGCTGTTGGTCGTTGACTTCGCGGAAGTGGCAAGCGGCTCTTCGGTAGTTTCATCGATGTTTTGTATGAACTGGAATGTGTAGAATGTACCTGGCTGCAATGACAGTTTCACTTTCTGTGCCCCATTGGCATATGTGCTGCTGACGTCTTTAATCAGACGGTTGACATAGTCGTTTGTGGCGATCTGTTCCACTTTCTGTGGCTTGAACGGCAGTGCTACTGTCAGATTGTAGATGTTGGTGGACTTGTTGAGGATGAAGAATGTGACGGTGTCGCCAGATTCGCTTATGTAGGATGAACCGCCCAAAAGTCCACTGTTCTTGTCGGTGAGAACTGATTGTATGCGTGTCTTGCCTGTTGCGTATTTTGCGTAATGACCAAAGATGTAAGCCCTTTTCCACAATTCAGTTTCACTCCCTCCATGATTGGTTGCGAAGAAATCGCTGAGCATATTGTAGTAGACGTATGCACTGTAACCGGCTGACATGGCTTTTTCGATGCTCTCAATCATGCTGTACTCAGCTGAGAACTTTCCGGTGTAGTCGCTGTCGTATTCAATCAGGAATTCGGTCATCCACATGTGCTTGCCGGTCTGGTCGGTTACGTTCTTCACGAATGACCAGTCGTTGGCTCCGTAGAGGTGGTTGCCCCATACGTCGATGTTGTCTACGGCATCCTGCATGGTGACCAGTTTGTTGTTGTAGTTGTTCTGTCCCCATCCGAAGCACTCAGGTCCCATCACCTTGCACTTGGGATCAATCTTTTCTCTGGCAGCCTTGACCATTGCAGCCATTTCTGTAGGAGAATAGATGCAGCTCTCGTAACTTGCATGTTCAACACCATCGTCAGTGGCTGTTGGTGTAAAGTCGCTCTCGTTCTGGATTGAAATCATGTCGATAGGGCATCCTTTCTTCTCCATCGTCTCACGATAGCGCTCGAGGAAATCGGCATAGGCAGTATAGTATTTGGGGTTTATGGCACCGCCGTTCGAACCTTGTCCGCCCCATGAATGTTCTACCAAGGGCCATACCCATGTGCCGTAGTCGTTCTGATACTTCTCGGTTTTTGAAGTCTTGTACTTCTTTGGCGGAGTCCAGGGAGTGGCAAATACCTGCAGACTCGGATTGATTTTACGTCCCCATTTTATTGGGTTGCCATATTCACCCCAGTTGCCTTCGTTCGGGTTGATGCGGATTCGCATGATGTTGAGTCCCATTTGTCCTTCACCAGTACCCCAAAGTTTGTTCACTTTCTCTTGTGTGAAGACATCGCCCCATTGTCCGTTCATGCCTGTACCTCCAAAGCCGTCGATGTACTGATACTTGTTTTGGGCACGCAACGCAAGTATTGCGGATTTCGTCTGTGCCCATGCAGTAGGCAATAGGCTTATCGCCATCAGACCTGTCAGAAATAATTTCTTATTCATCATTATAGTGTTGGTAATTTTCATTTCCAATGCAAATGTAGGAAATTTATCGGTATTATCGTTCCTCTATACATAAGGAGATGAATGGAATGTTACAAAGTCAACAACAATTGGTGCAATAGGTGCAATACGATGCGGTTGAAACAACACGATTCAGTGGTGTAATGTGGGTGTGAGTTGTGCTAAAATTGAATGAGATGACACGAGTATGGAATTCAGGAACCAACCTACAAATGAAGGATGCTGAATGTTGAAATAACTTTGCAAACTGTGCCTGTCTTAGCGTAAATTGAAAAGATGTCTGATTTTTGTTTGCAAACATGGCAACAAATGTCTACCTTTGCACATTATTTCATAGCAAACACAAAATAAATGACAGACAAGCGTAATACATTCAGTGGATCGATAGGATTCATACTGGCTGCTGCAGGCAGTGCCGTGGGACTCGGAAACATATGGCGTTTCCCTTATCTTGCTGCGCGTGATGGCGGCGGCTTGTTCCTTATTACATATATAGTTCTGGCAGTTACATTCGGCTTTACTCTGCTAATAACCGAGATAGCGATTGGCCGCAGGTCGCAGCAGGGACCGCTCACTGCATACAAGTTCTTCCATAAGAAGTGGAATTTCCTGGGACATCTATCGTTCATTGTCCCGTTCATAATCTATCCCTACTACTGCGTGATAGGCGGTTGGGTGCTGAAATACCTGTGGACTTATATCACAGGTGATGGCAGCGCAGCTGTTGCAGACGGATATTTCAAGGGGTTTGTGTCGGAAGAATGGACTCCAATCCTCTTTATGCTGGTGTTTGCTGCATGCAGCTTCCATGTGGTTTGCCGTGGGGTGAATAAAGGCATTGAAAAGTATTCCCGCATCATAATGCCTGCATTGGTTTTGCTGGTGGTCTTCATCTGCATCTATTCTCTGTTCATCAGCCATACGGATGCGAATGGCGTGACGCGTACGGGGCTGGAGGGTGCTGCTGTGTATTTTATACCGAATATTGAAGGAACCACCTTCAAGCAGTTTCTGATGATTGTGCTCGATGCAACGGGTCAGTTGTTTTATTCTCTCTCCATTGCCATGGGAATCATGGTGGCATACGGGTCTTACATGAAGCGTAGCGTGAATTTGGGCAAGGCTGTGGATTATATCGAGATTTGCGACACTGTCATTGCTGTATTGGCTGGTCTGATGATTATTCCTGCGGTTTATGTGTTCATGGGTACGGAGGGAATGTCGTCTGGACCTGGACTGATGTTTGTGGCTCTGCCTAAGGTGTTTGATTCGCTCGGCTCGTTTGGACCAGTGGTTGGAATCATGTTCTTCCTCATGGTGCTGTTTGCTGCAATCACAAGCGCTGTTTCCATCTTGGAGGCGATTGTGTCAAGCTTGATTGACCGTTTCCATTGGAGCCGCAAGAAATCGGTGTGTATCGTGGCGGCAGTGGAACTTGTATTCTCTTTCATCGTGTGTCGCGGGTATAATGACTTGTACTTTGAGTACACGTTGCCAAATGGCGCTACTGCCCAGATTCTGGATGTGTTTGATTATGTCAGCAACAATGTCCTCATGCCATTCCTCGCAATATGTACGTGCTTTCTTATTGGTTGGGTGGTAAAACCAAGGCTTCTTGTCGGTGAAATCCGACTCAATGGCTATAAGTTTCACAGAAAACGCATGTATATCATCATGCTGAAGTTTGTGGTTCCTGTCCTGTTGACAATCCTGCTCCTTGGAGCGTTCGGAATCTATTAGGATAAGGTTCGCGCTTAGCACGAAGTTACTATTAGAGTTGAGCTGTGCTTAGGCAAAGTTTTCTTGGATATGGCAAATTTTATTGGTGAAGGCAAAATAAAAGAGCGGCTCAGAAGCCGCTCTTGATGTTGTATGACGATGCTTTTCACTTGTCTTTCTTGTAGCTTTTGTAGATGGTGATGCTGAACCAAATGATGGCGAATACGAAAAACGCTGAGAAGGCGTAGAACGATGCGTCGTTGGTGTAGGTGGCTGCCCATATCGTAACTCCCAGGCAGATGACCATGAACACGAGGGAGGCAATCATTAGTATCTTTTGTATCTTTGCCATATCATTGAATCTTCGCTATGTCGTTTGAATCTTTGCAATATCGTTTGAATCTTTGCAATATCGTTTGAATCTTTGCAATATCGTTTGAATCTTTGCAATATCGTTTGAATCTTTGCAATATCGTTTGAATCTTTGCAATATCGTTTGAATCTTTGCAATGTATCTTTGCCGTATCACTTGTTCAGTTTCCAGGTGAAACCGTCTTTTGTGTCCTTTACTTCGAATCCAAGTGCGGCAAGTTGATCGCGAATCATGTCGCTTGTAGCCCAGTCTTTGTTTGCCTTGGCTTTCATGCGCTGCTCAAGAAGCATGTCGACTACTTTTCCGAAGGATTCTTCGCGTGCTTCGCTTTGGTCTTGACCGCCTCCGTTTGATTTTTGCAGTCCGAGAATGTCGAATGCGAACAGCTCGAATGTGGTTGTCAGTGCTTCGAGTACATCGGCTGTTATCGTTGCGCTTTTGTCGGCTACTTGGTTGATGATGCGTGAGGTGTCGAAGAGGTGGCTTATTACCATCGGTGTGCTGAAGTCGTCGTTGAGTGCATCGTAGCATTTCTGGCGAAGGTCATCCACGTATTGCATGTTGACGGTTCCTGTGTTTGACGGTTGCAGGCTTTTCAGTGTCTTGTAGGCATCCGTCAATCGTTCCAGTCCTTTTTCTGCAGACTGAAGGGCATCGTTGCTGAAATCTACTGTGCTGCGGTAGTGCGCCTGAAGGATGAAGAAGCGGATGGTCATCGGACTGTAGGCTTTTGCAAGCATCTCGTTGCTGTCTTTGTCTTTGTGGCTGCCGTTGAAGAACTCTTGCAGGGTGATGAAGTTGCCGAGGCTCTTGCCCATCTTCTGTCCGTTGATGGTTATCATGTTGTTGTGAACCCAGTAGTGTACCATCTGGTCGCCCTGGCTTGCCACTGCCTGTGCTATCTCGCATTCGTGGTGCGGGAATATCAGGTCCATTCCTCCTCCGTGGATGTCGAAGTGGTTGCCGAGGTATTTTCTGCCCATGGCTGTGCACTCGCAGTGCCATCCGGGGAATCCGTCGCTCCATTTTGATGGCCAGCGCATGATGTGTTCTGGCTGTGCTTTCTTCCACAGTGCGAAGTCTGCCTGGTTTTTCTTTTCGCCCACTCCTGCCAGTTCGCGTGAGTTGTTGATGATGTCATCGAGGTTGCGTCCGGAGAGTATGCCGTACTTGTGCTTCTTGTTGTACGCCTCGACATCGAAGTACACTGACCCGTTTGATTCGTAGGCAAATCCGTTGTTGAGAATCTCTTGCACCAGTTGCTCTTGCTCCATGATGTGACCGGAGGCCAATGGTTCGATTGACGGTGACAGGACATTGAGTGCACGCATAGCATCGTGGAAACGGTTTGCATAGTACTGTGCCACTTCCATTGGTTCCAGTTGTTCCAGTCGTGCTTTCTTTGCAATCTTGTCTTCTCCTTCGTCGGCATCGTGCTCCAGATGGCCGACGTCGGTTATGTTGCGCACATAACGTACTTTGTAGCCTAAGTGTTGCAGGTAGCGGAAGACGATGTCGAATGTGATTGCCGGACGTGCGTGTCCGAGGTGGGCATCGCCATAGACGGTTGGACCGCACACATACATTCCCACATGTGGAGCGTTGAGCGGTCGGAACAGCTCTTTCTGTCGTGTAAGCGTATTGTAGATTAAAAGATTCTGTTTCATGTCGGATGAGTTTTATTTTGTGCAAAGGTACAAATAAATCTTGATATGCGATTGATTATTGTTCGCAATTTGTTTGGGGCTTGTTGCAAAAGCTCTTTTTGCGGGATTTTTGCACCCCGGTCAGGAAAAATTTTTTTTCCAGTCAGAGAAAAAGTTTTTCCCAGCCAGAGAAATTTTGGGGGCTGTTCCAGTGCTTGTTTCTGATGAAGACAAAATGAAGCCTGATTGAAGGATTTTTGGTTGGGACAAATGCCCGTAATCGTAGGACTTATCGCTCTGTCTTGTCCCAACAAAAAAAGGCTGACACGATTGTCAGCCTTACACTTCTCCATCTAGGGGAGTGATTATTAACTTATTGGGGTAATTCCCTGTTGGGGTATTGATTACTCGCCTGCTCCCTGTGGACCGCCCTGTCCGTCGCGAGGACCGCCTTGTCCGTCACGAGGTCCACCCAGTCCGTTACGTGGACCGCCCTGTCCACCGCGTGGGCGCATTTCCTTCTGTGCTTTCTCGTACTTGGCGAACTGCTCTTCGGTGAGAATCTCCTTGATGGCTTTGTTCTCAGCGGCACGGCGTGCTTCCATTTCCTTCATCATGGCTTCACGGTCCATCTGCTGACCCTGCTGTCCGCTTTCCATCATCTTCTTCATTTGTTCTTGCTGAGCCTTGCCCTGCTCTGTGTAGTACTCTTTCACTTTCTTGTACTGCTCGTCGGTGAGGGTGCAAGTCTCTTTTATTCGGTCTGCACGGCGAGTTGCCATTTCTTCAGGATTGAACTCACGGCGTTGGCGTGCTCTTTCTTGTCCACCTTGGTTCTGTGCGAATGCACCGGCAGTGATGATCATTGCTACGAGTGCGATAAGTAATTTCTTCATACGTTCTATATTTTAATTGTTTACAAAAGATTTCGTTGTCGAACACATTTATGATTCGCAAAACGGGAAAAGGTTTAAGGCTGACATGAAAAAAACTGCGTTTATGTCCTTCTGAAGTGCTGGAATTCCAGTCTTTGCGACTTGTTTGTGTGCTTTCAAATGTTTTTTTCACCTTGCATTGTGGGCATCTGACTTTTTATTCGTACCTTTGCACCGAAATTGGATATTTATGCCCGATGAAGAAACTCTATATTGAAACATATGGTTGCCAAATGAATGTGGCGGACAGTGAGGTGATTGCCTCCGTGATGAAGATGGCAGACTATGAAAGCCAGGACACGATTGAGGGTGCAGACGCTGTGCTCCTCAACACTTGTTCGGTGCGGGAGAATGCGGAGCAGAAGATATTCAACCGCTTGGAATCCCTTCATGCCATGCAGAAGAAGCACAGGATGATTGTCGGTGTGGTGGGCTGTATGGCGGAAAATGTGAAGGACGACTTGATTGAAAATCATCATGTGGACCTTGTCGCCGGACCCGATGCCTACCTGCAACTTCCTGAGTTGTTTGCTTCGGTCGAAGCCGGAC
>CAVHYP010000002.1:34772-93516 GCA_963640465.1 Bacteroidaceae bacterium
CCGGACACAAGGCAATAAATGTGGAGCTGTCGACCACTGAAACCTACAAAGAGGTCATTCCCGACCGCATCTGCGGCAACCACATCTCGGGTTTCGTAAGTATCATGCGTGGTTGCAACAATTTCTGCCACTACTGCATCGTGCCCTACACTCGAGGACGTGAGCGCAGCCGCGATATTGAAAGTATTCTAAGGGAAGTGCTCGACCTTAAGGAGAAAGGATACAAGGAGGTGACTCTGCTCGGACAGAACGTGAACTCGTACAAGTTTGTCCGCAAACTGGACGACGGGACGGAAGAAGTGGTGGATTTCCCGGAACTGCTCCGGCGAGTGTCGACTGCAGTGCCCCGGATGCGCATCCGCTTCACGTCTTCACATCCAAAAGACATGAGCGACGAAACGCTGCACGTGATAGCCGATTATCCGAACGTGTGCAAACACATACATCTGCCGGTGCAGAGCGGAAGCAACCGCATACTGAAACTGATGAACCGGAAATACACCCGCGAATGGTATCTTGACCGTGTGGCAGCCATACGGCGCATCATCCCAGACTGCGGACTCACCACCGATATCTTCTGCGGCTACCATTCGGAAACGGAGGAAGACCATCAGATGTCGCTCTCGCTCATGAGGGAATGTGGCTACGACAGCGCCTTCATGTTCAAGTACTCAGAGCGCCCCGGCACCTATGCCTCAAAGCATCTGCCGGACGATGTGCCCGAGGAAACGAAGATACGCCGACTCAACGAACTGATTGCATTGCAAAACCAATTGTCGGCTGAAAGTTACAAAAAGAATGTGGGCAAGACTTATGAGGTGCTGGTGGAAGGCTTCAGCAAACGGTCGCACTCGCAACTGTTCGGCAGAACCGAACAATACAAAGTGGTGGTATTCGATAAAGGCACACACCATATCGGTGATTTCGTGAAGGTAAGAATAACTGACTCAAGTTCTGCCACCCTCAAAGGGGAGGAAGTTCTTGACCAGGAAACAGAGTAAACAATATACAAAATGGCAAAGCATAAGGCGTCACGACTGCTGAGCACGCAATTTGTAACAGCACTCATAAGTACAACTTTGGTCCTCGTATTGCTGGGGACGATTGTCCTGTTTGTATTTACAGCCCGAAACCTTTCGGACTATGTGAGGGAGAACATAAACATCAGCGTGTTGCTGAGCGATGATATCTCGCAGGGCGAAATCGATTCGTTCAAGGCATCGTTGGAATCGCAGCCCTACGTGAAGTCACTCAAGTACATATCAAAGGAAAGGGCACTGTATGACCAGTGTGTGGAGATGGGGTCCGACCCTTCGGAGTTCCTGCGCTACAATCCTTTCACCGCATCGTTTGAGATAAAGGTGAAGTCGGAATATGCAAACAACGCCAGTCTGGGCAAAATCACTAAACAGCTGAAGGCTACGAACAAGGTGATGGACGTGATTTACCAGAAAGAGCTGATGGACTCTGTGAACAAGAATATACGCAAGTTCAGTGTCATACTGCTGATTATTGCAGCTCTGTTTACCTACATCTCGTTCGCGCTGATAAACAATACGGTGCAGTTGACTATCTTCTCCCACCGCTTCTCGATAAATACGATGAAACTGGTGGGCGCAAGTTGGGGATTCATTCGCAGACCGTTCCTCAACCAGGGAATGTTGCTGGGAGTTCTGGCTGCAATACTGGCAGATGCAGTGATAATAGGTGTGGTGTATTGGGCAAGAACCTATGAACCGGAAATCAACGTGGTGGTTGACATGAATGTGATGCTTATCGTGGGAGCGTCGGTCTTTGTGTTCGGATTGCTTATCACATTCATCTGCACCTTTGTCTCACTCTCCAAATATCTGAAGATGAGCAGTAATGAACTGTACCATATATAATGGGTTTGCAAAATAGACCTGCTCATAAGCAATAGGCTTGCAAGATAACCTTATGCATAGGTGACAGTCTGTCATATAATATATAATAGGTAATAGACATACAAATATAAACTCGAGACAAATGAACAAATCAGATTTGGCTTTTGGCACTCTCAACTATATCATGCTTGGTATAGGCATCGTGATTATCATCGGCGGATTCATGCTCATGGCTGGTGACGGAACGACAGAAGAGAACTTCAATCCTGAGATTTTCAGCGACATGAGAATCAAAATCGCTCCACTGACCTGTCTTTTCGGCTTCTTGTTTGTGATTGCCGCAATACTGGTAAAACCAAGGAAAAAGCAAACTGAAGAAGCTGAAGCTGCGAAGGAACAAGAAACTGTTGAGGCGTCAAAGCAGGAGACGTTGTAGAGACAACAAAGTAATATACGTTGTCGAAGTAGCAGAAGAAACGTTGTAGAGACAGCTAAGTAATTAAAAACGCCGAAACAACATAGTTATAAGAATAAGTAGAAACTACAAAGAAGCAGATAGATTATGGATTGGTTGCAAGCCTTGTTGATGGGCATTTTCCAGGGACTTACCGAGTATCTTCCCGTAAGCAGTAGCGGTCACTTGATGATTGCTGGCGATTTGCTGGGAATTGACGACCCCGACAAGATTATGCCTTTCACTATAGTGGTACACGTTGCTACCGTGTTGAGTACGCTCGTAATTCTCTGGAAGGAGATTGCGTGGGTTTTGATAGGTTCGTGCAAGCACGGCAAAGACTTTGTCCCAAGCCGATACGGAATAAAACGACTGAACGACGAGCAGAATTACCTGCTCAATATCATCATCTCAATGATACCAATCGGAATTGTAGGACTGTTCCTGAAATCATGGATTGAGCAGTTGTTCACCAATCTTATGGTAGTGGGCGTGTGTCTGCTTGTCACTGCAGCCCTGCTTTCATTCTCCTACTACTCAAAGCCAAGGGAGAAAGAGTACATCTCCTGGAAAGATGCATTGATAATAGGAATAGCCCAGGCAATAGCCGTATTGCCGGGACTGTCGCGCTCGGGAAGCACGATTGGAACAGGACTCATATTGGGCGACAAGAAGGAAAAACTCGCTGAGTTCTCGTTCCTCATGGCGATTCCACCGATACTTGGAATGGCTTTGCTCGACTGCAAGGACATGATTGAGAATGGAGTGGAAACTGCAATGGCTGGAATCTCCCCATTGTCTTTGGTTATCGGTTTCTTTGCTGCCTTTATCACTGGATGTGTGGCTTGCAAATGGATGGTCAGCCTCGTGAAACGTGGCAAGATGATTTACTTCGCCGTTTATTGCGCAATCGTTGGATTCGCAACAGTCATATGGCAATTGTTCGTCTAAACAAGACTGAATCAAGAAGTTGAACGTATAAGAAGGATTACGAGACCCGGCGATGGACAATATGAGTCTGTCGACAATATTAGATGGTTGACAATATAAAACTGCATACAATAAACGATAGATAATAGGACGATGAACCCGCAAGCAGGAGAAATACTCTGTTTCAACAAACCTTACAGATGGACCTCGTTTGATCTTGTATCGAAAGTGAGGGGAGCATTGAAACACCGTTTGGAAACAAAGAAACTGAAGGTGGGTCATGCAGGGACACTCGACCCGTTGGCAACAGGAGTTCTTGTTGTGTGTACGGGGAAGGCAACCAAACGTATTGATGAGTTGCAGTCCGGTGTAAAGGAATATGTGGCAACATTGAAGTTGGGCGCTACGACCCCATCTTTTGACAAGGAAACGGAGGAAGATGCAGTCTATCCGACAGACCATATAACGCGCGAGCTCATCGAGAGTACGCTGCCCCAATTCATCGGTACTGTCATGCAAGTACCACCAGCCTATTCGGCAGTGAAGATTAACGGGAAACGAGCCTACAATCTTGCACGTAAAGGCGAAGAGGTAGAGCTGAAAGCCAAACAACTCACTATCGATGAAATCGAACTTATGCAATGTGATATACCCGAGAATGTGATGATTAGGGTCGTGTGCAGTAAGGGAACTTATATAAGGGCGTTGGCAAGAGATATTGGCAAGGCATTGAATACAGGTGCATATCTGACGGACTTGTGCCGTACGCGTGTCGGGAACTTTAAACTGTCGGAATGCTTGGACATCAATGATTTTGACAGTTGGCTCGATGCCCAAGACATAAAGCAGGAGATAAAGAACGATTGAAACACGTACGGACAACTAAATCGGACAAGAATACAGGCAAGTACTTCGGACAAGTACAAATAATGCAGATAAGTTTAAGTAATAGAGATAAGTAATATCGACAAGTACTTTCGACAGTAATTAGACAAGTTATAGACAAGTAATAATAAGAAAAGATGAAGCTTTCACAATTTAAGTTCAAACTCCCGGAAGAGAACATCGGAATTGAACCTCCTTTCAACAGAGATGAGGCTCGAATGATGGTGTTGCACAAGTCAACAGGAGATTTGGAACATTGCCTATTCAAAGACATTATCAACTATTTCGAAGAGAAGGATGTGTTCATCCTAAACAACACCAAGATGTTTCCGGCACGTCTTTACGGTAACAAGGAGAAGACTGGTGCTATAATTGAAGTGTTCCTTCTTCGTGAGTTGGACGAAAGGGCAAGGCTTTGGGATGTATTGGTCGACCCTGCCAGAAAAATCAGAATTGGTAACAAACTGTATTTTGGACCAGACAACTCAATGGTAGCCGAAGTCATCGACAATACTACCTCACGTGGGCGTACTCTGCGTTTCCTCTATGATGGTCCGCACGATGAATTCAAGGAATCATTGTATGCTCTTGGAGAAGCACCGATAACCGATGAAATCAGAAAGCTTAGGAAGGTGACTCCTGAAGATATGGTCAATTTCCAGACAATCTTTGCTGAACAGGAAGGCGCTGTTACAGCTCCGGTTACGGGTTTGCATTTCTCTCGCGAACTGTTTAAGCGTATGGAGATTAAAGGAATCGACCGCACATTCATAACTCTGCATGCAGGACTCGGAAACTTCCGTGCCATTGATGTGGAAGACCTTACAAAACACAAGACCGACAGTGAGCAGATGTTCGTGGAGAAGGAATCTTGTGATATGGTAAACATGGCAAAGGAAGAGGGACATAATGTGTGTGCAGTGGGCACAACTACAATGCGCGCTATCGAAACAGCGGTTGGTCCAGGCGGAATACTGAAGGAATTTGAGGGCTGGACGAATAAGTTTATATTCCCTCCCTACGAATTTGGCGTTGCCAATACTTTCGTTGCCAACTTCCAGTTGCCTATGTCGCTCATGTACATGATGCAGTGCGCTTTTGGCGGTTATGAGTATGTGAAGAACGCTTATGAAACTGCCATAAAGGAAGGCTACCATTTTGGCGCTTATGGCGATGCTCTGCTCATCGTTGAATAATGTAGCGTTGAATAATAGAATATAGCGCTGTATGATGGATGTGAATGATGGAATATAACATTAAATGATGGAAAATAGGACGATGCACAAGGTTTATTTCGGTCTTGGCTCAAACTTGGGTGACAAGCAGGATAACTTGAATGATGCAATCGAAATGATAAAGAATCGGATTGGGACAGTAGTTGCCCAATCCGATTTTATCGTGACAGAACCTGTTGGTTTCGTCAGCAATCATACTTTTCTTAATGCTGCCATCGTTGTTGAAACATTGCTGTCACCGAAGGAAGTATTGCGGCTGACACAACGGATTGAATCTGACTTGGGGCGCATACACAAGTCGGTTGACGGAGTCTATGACGATAGAATCATAGATGTGGATATCTTGTTGTATGATGATGTTACGGTTAATTCGTCTGATTTGACAATACCGCACCCCAGAATGAAAGAACGGCGTTTTGTACTTGAGCCTTTGAATCAGTTGACTCCCGGTTTGGTTATACCAGGGGAAATGCTGACGATATCTGAGCTGCTTGCTTGTATATCTTGAGCTTCAATTCATCTACGGAAATATCTAGCGCTTGAGCGATATTCTGATAATGCTTCATTATGTCTGTGTAGTCTTCGTCTGTTTCCAACCATATTCGGCTTGTAGAGTAGGCTAGACGTAATGCCTGTGCATTGTATCGCTGTCCGAATGAAAGTTCTATTCCTTGACTAATCAGTTGCTTCGCTGTTTGTCCGTTCTTTCTGAAACCATGCATAATCCATGGCTGTTTGGGCTTTAGTTCTTTCTTCAAACGAATGATTTCATCGATGGATTTGACGCAGTGCATTATTAATGGCTTCTTTACGCTCTCTGCAATTTCAATCTGACGTCTGAATATCATCTCCTGTATATCCATCCCTGCTCCTTTCAAAGCATCAATTCCGGCTTCACCTATTGCGATGACTTCATCCATGGATGCTTTGTCCTTGAGCATTTTGATGCTTTGATTGATGAAGTCTGGATTCGTTTGTGCTTTAGTGGATAGGTATGGGTGTATTCCTATAGAACAAGATGAAACCACTTCTTCGTCGAAACTTCGGTTGAGTATAGATAAAATCTCTTTGTCAGGGGTTCGGCTGTGAGTGTGTATGTCGATGTATGGAATCATGTTGTTGGGGCGTAAACTATGGAACTGGGTCATAGCCTGACCCTCCCCATGGATGGCAACGGAGAATTCTTCGGATGGCAAGATACGCTCCGTAGAATGGTCCGTGCTTTTTAAGTGCTTCTATTGCATACTGTGAGCATGTGGGCGTGAATCTGCAACATGGAGGAAACATGGGCGATATGCACCGCTTGTAAAAGTATATGGGGATAAGCAGTACGACTACAATAGCTTTCCTTATGTATGTCCATGCTTTTTTCATAAGGTCTGTATTACTTTATTCATGGCTTTGCCCATGCTCTTGTATACATTGTTATATGTACACAATTGTGAAGCAAGGCATATGTATGCTATGGCAAGACTGTAGTCTTTGTCCTTAAGGTTGTCCCATAGTATTTGTTTCTGCATCCTGTATGCTTCCCTAGTAAGCCGTTTCATTCTGTTTCTGTCGACGGCATTATGGAATCGCTTTTTGGGGACGCTTACAAACATGTATGCAGGGTAGTCTCCTTTCGGGATTTTGATATACACAATTCTGAAGGGGAATGCAACTGTTGATTTGTTTTCCCCTCCGAATAGACGATCAATAAGCAACTTGCTTGTTATTCGCTCTGCTTTCTTGAATCTGTGTGTATGCAATAGCTACTGATAATATATAAGGTGGTTTTAAATTGCCACCGTAAGGTTTCTTGTTTCTTGTTGTGTGAGTTTTGCCTTCTTTTGAACTAGCTCCGGTACAAACTGCAAGTTCATTCGTCTGTAATGCTTGTATTACTCTGTTGCTCTCTTGCACTTTAGTCCTGGAACTAATCCCGAAATATGACAAAGATTTTTCCTAAAACTTCTCTATCATGAGAGTTGCGGTTTGTACCGTACAATCAATCAAGTATTACGGATTCTTCTTCAGATAGTCTTCAATCAACGCAGGAACAGAACGTAGCTCCGGTGTGAGTTTCAAGTCGACTCTGAGATTGAGTTTCTCGGCTTCCTCTACAGTCTTTGTTCCAAGGCATGCAATTGCGATGTTGCCTTGCTCGAAGTTAGGGAAGTTCTTGAGCAGAGAATGTAATCCTTCAGGACTGAAGAACACTAGAATGTCGTAGTCGAATGCTTCATCAGGAGCAAAATCGTTTTGTATGGTGTAATACATCACAGCTTCCGTGTGGTTCAGGTTCGCACCATCCAATACTTCCTTCAGTTCGTCGTCGTGCTTTGATGATTGTGGCACGAAGTATTTCTCTGTCTTATGCTTTACCATGATAGGAATCAGATCCTCAATCTTGCCTGTTGCCGGGAAGAATACTTTGCGCTTTCTGTACTGGATGTATTTCTGCAGATAAAGACCAATCATCTCTGACTTGCAGAAGTACTTCATGCTTTCCGGTATGGTTACTCGCAGTTCTTTGCATAGTCTGAAGAACTGGTCGATTGCATGGCGTGATGAAAATACGACTGCTGTGTGGTCCAAAATTGAGACCCTTTGCTGACGGAAGTCCTTAGGGGTCATGGGGTCAATCCTTATAAAAGGTCTGAATACAATCTCAACACCGTATTTCTCAGCGATGTCAAAATAAGGAGATTTCTCTGTTTGAGGTTTTGGTTGTGAAACTAAAATCTTTTTAGCCATGAGTCACTTTGTTTGTCCAACGATTACAATGTAATATCCTTCAATATGTGCCACACAATTAGTGTGGGCATTATTTCCACGCTGCAAAAGTACAAAAAAAACAGCACACCACCATGTATTTTCGGCCGGAAGTTAACATATAGCTTGCAGAGTAATAGTATCTTCTGTAAAATGATAACTACGGATAGACAAAATGCAGGGTTTATTATTGAGCTGTTGTAGTATATTTGAATCAGTGACAACGGGAATGCAATGATTGAAACAATTGCTATGGAGAAGAACACAGCCGACATCCAACTGCGTCCCTTGTCGGAGTTGAAGAAGGTCCAGTTGATGAATGAATACAGAATCCATTTGATGAAGATGAGCAGTGATATGTATAGCAGTGACTCCAGGAGTAAACTGTATTGCGGACAGGATTGTGCTGCACTAATCAGATTGGAATAGAAGATTGTGCTGGCTGACAGACAGCCGATGAATATTAGCAGTATAATATCGACAAGCTCTTGATTGCTCGTGATAATCTCATTTGATGCGTATATTTGCCGTGACGAGAAGAATGTGCTGAACTTATACAGAAGAATCATTCGGCTTCTGTATAGAACAAAGGTGAAGAGCATAAAAAGCAGGATGGCACCAACGGTGATGATGCTGTCGTTTTTCAATAGATATGCTCTACTGATGCTTTCTATGCCTTCGCTGACTTGTTCAATCATTACTGGTCGGTTCTGAAACTACTGGATATTGAATTCCTTTTTTATGGTCTCAATCATGTCGAGCTTTTCCCATGTGAACAGTTCTACGTCCATGTCCAGTATCTTGTTTGGCTGATATGGGCTTGGGAAATGCTTTGTCACAATCTTAGGCTCTCGTCCCATGTGTCCATATGCAGCGGTCTCTGCATAAATTGGTTTGCGGAGTTTCAAGTCACGTTCAATGGCGAATGGGGTGAGGTCAAACATCTTCCCAATCTTTTCTGCAATCTCTTTGTCTGTGTGCTTTGTGTTGGAATGTTCATAAGTGTTCACATATATGCTTATTGGATGGGAAACTCCAATGGCGTAGCTTAGCTGTACAAGCATCTCATCTGCAACTCCGGCTGCCACCATGTTTTTGGCAATATGGCGTGCTGCATAGGCTGCAGAACGGTCTACTTTACTTGGGTCCTTTCCTGAGAAGGCTCCTCCACCATGTGCTCCTTTGCCTCCATAGGTGTCGACTATGATTTTCCGTCCCGTAAGACCTGTGTCTCCATGAGGACCGCCGATGACGAATTTGCCTGTCGGGTTTATATAGTACTTAATCTCATCGGTGAAAAGGCTTTTGATATGTGGCTCCTTCAACTCGCTTATCACACGTGGGATTAGTATGTTCCTTACGTCGTCTTTTATCTTCTCGAGCATCTTTTCATCGTTATCCATGAATTCATCGTGTTGTGTGGATACGACGATGGAATCGATTCTGTGTGGCTTACCATTGTCATCGTATTCGATTGTTACCTGGCTTTTGCTGTCAGGACGCAAATATGTCATTTGCTTGCCTTCGCGACGAATCTCTGCAAGTGTTGTCAAAATGTGATGGCTCAAATCCAGTGAAATAGGCATATAGTTGGCTGTTTCATTGGTAGCATAACCGAACATGATACCTTGGTCGCCTGCGCCTTGGTCTGCCTTGTCTTCTCTATCAACTCCTTGGTTGATATCTGCACTTTGTTCGTGTACGGTGGATAGGATGCCACAACTTTCAGCATCGAACTTATACTCTGCCTTGGTGTAGCCAATCTTCTTGATGACGTCTCTGGCTGCTTTCTGCATGTCGATGTGTGCCTTTGACTTCACTTCGCCTGCAATGACAACCAAACCTGTGGTAACCAATGTCTCACATGCCACCTTGGAGTCGGAGTCGAATGCCAGATAATTGTCGAGTATGGCATCCGAAATCTGGTCGGCAACCTTGTCTGGATGCCCTTCACTTACTGATTCTGATGTAAATAAATAACCCATTCTAATTTTTTATTTGATAGTTGATAATAAAATTAGTGGGAGAACTTGGGGAAAGATGCAAACAATTAAAGCTTTGTAGTCGGCATTTGATTGTCTTTTTAGCATTTTTTACTGTGGTTGCAAGCTGCCCAAATCTGTCCACGTTTTCGAGGCGCAAAGTTACACCTTTTTTGTGTAGTGACCAAAGATTGTGTGCGAAAATCGATAATTATATTGTATTTGAGCTGTTTTGTAGCGTAAAGTGCAGATTTGCCTCTTATGGTATGATCAAAGTTTTGCAAATTATGAAAACGAGGGATGTTTGAGCTTGTGGTCATACGACCGGTTGCCCATCGTTATGCGAACGTATATTCATTTTCTTAATATTTCCGGATGGGATAAGGATGTATGTAAAACCAATCACATTTGGGGCTTGAGGAACTTGGACTGTTTGGTTGAAGGCGTGTGACTAAAGCTGCTGCATGTCGTTCAACTTTCTGTAATAGCCGTTTATTGCGATGAGTTCGTCATGGGTGCCTTGCTCGACAATGCGTCCTTCGTGTAAGACGAAAATCTTCTGCGAGTTCTTTATTGTAGACAATCTGTGTGCAATGGCAATGGTTGTTCTTGACTTCATTAGCTTTTCCAGGGCTTCTTGTACCAACTTTTCAGATTCTGTGTCGAGTGCCGATGTGGCTTCGTCGAGGATGAGGATTGGTGGGTTTTTCAGTATTGCCCTTGCAATGGATATGCGTTGCCTTTGCCCTCCCGACAGACGACAACCACGGTCGCCTACATTTGTGTTGTAGCCGTCCTCCATGCCCATGATGAAATCGTGTGCGTTGGCAATGCGCGCTGCTTCTTCCACTTGCTCTTGCGTTGCATCCTGCATGCCGAATGCGATGTTGTTGAATATTGTGTCGTTGAACAGAATGGCTTCCTGGTTTACATTTCCAATGATACTTCTGAGCGATTCAATTGACATGTCGCGTATGTCGGTGCCATCGATGGTGATTTGACCGGATGTTACATCGTGATAACGTGGAATAAGGTCTACCAGAGTTGATTTACCGGATCCGGATTGACCTACTATTGCGATGGTTTGTCCCTTCTTTATCTTTATATTTATGTTGTGGAGTATCTCGTGACCTTCATTGTAGGAGAAACAAACTTGTTTCATCTCTATTGAGTCGTTCAATCCCAGGGTCTTTACGGCATTCTCCTTTTCAATGATGTTGTTCTCTGCATTGAGAATCTTGTTGATACGTTCCATTGATGCCATCCCTTTCTGTATGGTATAACCTGCCTTGGAAAGGTCTTTTACGGGTTGCAGTGTTGTATAGAGAATGACGAGGTAATATATAAAGGTGCTGGCGTCTATTGGCGAGTTGCCTGAGAAGATGAGGTAACCTCCGAACCACAGCACTATCACAATCATTATTGTTCCAAGGAATTCGCTCACTGGATGGGCTGCAGACTGCCTTATTGATACTTTCATGGATATCTTGCGATATTCGTCGTTGACAGCCACGAACTTGCCTTCCATCTTCTTTTCGGCGATGAATGCTTTGATTATACGAAGTCCGCCCAGCGTTTCTTCGATTATGCTAAGTCCGTCGCTCCACCGGGCTTGTGCAAGTAATGATTTGCTTTTTAGTTTCTTGCCGATTCTTCCTATGCCTATTGCCAGAAATGGTACTACAAGAAGAACGAAGATTGTCAGTTGCCAACTTAGGGTGCAAAGCGTTCCGATGTAAACCAATATGAAGATTGGGTTTTTGATGACCATGTCTAGTGAACTTCCAATGGATGAGTCCACTTCGTTGGCGTCGGTGCTTATGCGTGCCAATATGTCGCCTTTCCTTTCTTCGGTAAAGAAGGAAAGTGGCAGATGCAGAATCTTCTTGTATACTTTAGATCTTATATCGCGTACGATTCCTGTTTTTATTGGCATCAGACAAGCTGAACCTCCGAAGTATGCTCCAGTCTTCATCAGTGTGAGCAGACCGAGTATGAGCCCGAGTATCAGTAGGGTGGTTGCTTGCCCGTAGGTCTCGATGAGTTGCTGGGAGTAGTAGTATCCGTTGTTCTGCGCCACATCGATGAAGTTGTCGATGCTTTGCTTCCATGTCTCTCCTTCGATGAACGGCTTGTAAACGTATGTTTTGTCTTCAATGTTGAACAGAATTTTAAGGATAGGAATGAGCAAAGTGAATGATATCACGTTGAATACCGCAGTAAGGATATTGAACATGAATGTCCCTATCATAAAACCTTTGTAGGGACTGAAGTATTGTCTCATCAACTTGAAGAATTCTCTCATTGCGGTCTATTTCTTTCTTCCGAAATCAGCTGGAATTTCTCCCCACTCGTCGGTCTGCCATGTTTCGACTGCATTGGGGTATGAGTTGCTGTGTAACCAATTTTCGGCTCTTTCTATTATCTGATACAGTTGCTCGGTCTTACTGTCACGCGGCAACTGTGTCTTGCATTTTTTCTTTTGAATCCATGTGCGTGCTGTATAACTGTCGGAGTAGATAGGCATGGCTGACCCCTTTTTCTTGAGTAAAGCCAGTCCGTGGACGATGGCAAGAAACTCTCCGATGTTATTGGTTCCATAAACGGGACCATAGTGGAATACTTCGTGCCCTGAGGGCAGATGTACTCCACGATACTCCATCTTGCCTGGATTTCCGCTGCAGGCGGCATCCACGCATAGTGCTTCATTGGTCGGTCGTCCGCTCATGTCGTGTCAGTTTACATGCGTTCTGGCATCTCGATGCCGAGCAATCCCATGCCTTCCTTGATTATCTTGGCAACTGTCTTTGAGAGAATAAGGCGGAAGAGTTTCTTGTCTTCGTCTTCCTCTTTCAGAATGCTGAAGTCATGGTAGAACTGGTTGTATTCTTTTGTCAGTTCATAGCAGTAGTTTGCTATGCTTGACGGGTTGTAGTTTTGCCCGGCTTCCTTTACTGCTGAAGCAAAGTCGTTGAGCTTCTGTATCAGGTTTATTTCTTTCTCTTCGAGCTTCACGTCTGATGTAAGCGTTTCTGGCATGTTTATACCTGCTTCGTTTGCTTTTCGGAGAATTGAACAGATTCGTGCATAAGTGTACTGGATAAATGGGCCTGTGTTGCCGTTGAAATCGATGCTTTCTGCTGGGTTGAACAGCATGTTCTTGCGTGCATCGACTTTCAGAATGAAATATTTCAGCGCGCCCAATCCCACTTTCCTTGCAATCTCTCGTGCCTCAGCTTCGTCGATGTCGGTGTTTTTGCCCATTTCTTTGGATACATTGTAGGCATCAGTAATCATCTTTTCGATTAGGTCGTCTGCATCGACTACTGTTCCTTCACGGCTTTTCATTTTTCCATTTGGCAATTCCACCATACCATAGGAGAAGTGTACGAGGTCTTTGCCCCACTTGAATCCAAGTCGGTCGAGAAGTATTGAGAGAACCTGAAAGTGGTAGTTCTGCTCGTTGCCCACAACATAAATCATCTTGTCGATAGGGAAGTCCTTGAAACGAAGCTGTGCTGTACCGATGTCTTGCGTCATGTAGACGGACGTGCCGTCGCTGCGCAACAGCAGCTTTTCGTCGAGTCCATCTTTGGTGAGGTCTGCCCAAACGGAGTTGTCGGGGCGACGATAGAAGAGTCCTTTCTCCAGCCCCTTCATCACGGTTTTCTTTCCTTCGAGATATGTCTCTGATTCGTAGTATATTTTGTCGAAGGACACACCGAGTGCTTTGTATGTTTCGTCGAAACCTGCGTACACCCATGAATTCATCTTTTTCCATAGCGCACGTACTTCTGGGTTGTTCTGTTCCCATTTTACGAGCATTTCGTGTGCTTCTTTGATGAGTGGCGCCTCTTGTTTTGCTTTTTGCTCAGCGTCTTCTTCGCTCATCCCTTCTGCCACATATTGTACTTTCAACTGTTTGCATTCTTCTTTGTAATGCTTATCGAATGCCACGTAATAGTCGCCTATCAGATGATCGCCTTTCTTCCCTGAGGTTTCTGGAGTCTCACCATTGCCATATTTCAACCAAGCCAACATTGACTTGCAGATATGTATGCCTCTGTCGTTGACGATATTTGTCTTTACCACTTTGTTCCCGTTTGCTTCGACAATGCGGGCAAGTGAACTTCCAAGCAGGTTGTTGCGTACATGTCCTAAGTGCAGCGGCTTGTTGGTGTTTGGTGATGAATACTCAATCATTACCAATGGCGAATTCTCTGCTACTGGGATAAAACCAAAGTTCTCCTCAGAGTTGATTGCATTAAGTATGCTGAGCCAGCTCTGTGACGAAATCACGAGGTTGAGGAACCCTTTGACAACGTTGAATCCGTCGACAACATCGTGTAGGTTTGCTCTCAGGTATTCGCCAATTTCTTTTCCAGTTTGTTCTGGACCTTTCTTGCTGATTCGCAGTAACGGGAAAACTACTACTGTAAGCTGACCTTCGAATTCGCTGCGTGTCTGCTGTATTTGGATCTGCCCAGCATCTATATCTATATCTGTGCTATATAATGCCTTCAGACAATCCTTTACTGCGCTCTGTATCTTTTGTTCAGTGCTCATCTTGATAAGTTCTATTTTGTTTATTGTGTGCAAAGGTACAAAAAAATAATATACGATAGGGCTTTATTGCGAGTTATTGGTCGATATACTCGAGTTTTATGGCGTTTTGGATGCAGTATTTACATAAAAGGAAAAAGAGGAACTATCACTAGTGCCTCTTCATCATTACTAACCTTAAAATTAATACCTAATCAAATCCTTTTTACAATCTTTTACCAATAACTAATACTTACTGAAAAAATTACCTTACTTTAATACCTATATGTTCCTTATTAACAATAAACCTTTATTCTTTCTAAAACCTCTTTTCTGTCTTTCTTTGTGTTGTCTCAAGAATGTCTCTTTCTGTTTGACGATGCAAAGTTACGCACTTTTCGTAACTCCCAAAAATTTTTCCATGGAATTTATTTGATAATATGTGTTTTGTTGATTTTGGTCAACCGCTGTTATCGAACACCATTTATTTGTAGTGTAGACTTGTTGTTTTTGATAGGTTTGTAAAGCGCTAGTTTTTAGGGGTAAAATGCCATCCAATGGGCTGTGGCGGAGTCTGTGTATGCCATGGACCTCTGTATGTTCTTCTGCAGTTCGTTAGCAAAAGGTTTCTTGGACTTTATTTGGGGCTTTTGCTTCGTATATGGTGTATCGTGTTAGCCTTATATGCTTTCATGCACGTAATATTTGTGGTTGAGCATAATTTGTCGGTGAGTGCGATGTCCATATGCTTGTTGCATGATGAACATATGTTGAAACAAGACCTTTATTGGTCTTGACTCTAATTGGAGTACTTGATTGTTTATCAATCCTGTGTTTGCGCTGTCTTGCTTAACAGGTGCTCTATTATTTGTGGTCCAATAGGGATTTTGCCTGCACGATTCGATATGGAGCTGTTACACCTATTATATAAGTACGCTTGTATATTAGCCCTTGCTATATAGAGAACAGCCACATAATCATACTTTCTTTGATTACGTGGCTGTTGCATCTTGTGTCAGTCGTTGCTTTTGCTGGTCTACAGCTTTTGGAACTCTGCGTAGATGGCGTTGGCAACCTCCTGCATCTCCTTTTCGGAGAATGTTTTCTTGGGATTGCTGAAAATCATGTCTTTCTCCGACTGCATTGGAATCAGATGGATGTGGGCATGAGGAACTTCAAGTCCAAGAACGGCTTCTCCTACCTTTATGCAGGGGATTATGGCCTTTATTGCCTTTGCCACTTTCTTGGCAAATACTTGTAAGCGTGCAATCTCGTCGTCATTCATGTCGAAGATATAGTCCACTTCCCGGCGGGGGATACACAGAGTGTGTCCCTTTACCATCGGGTTGATATCAAGGAATGCATAGAATTCATTGTCTTCTGCGCATTTGTAGCTTGGAATTTCTCCGTTTGCTATCTTGGAAAAAAGTGTTGCCATATTGTTTTCCTGTTGTTCCCCTATTGGTACTGGTCTATTAGATGGAGATGTTTGTTATCTCGAGCTCAATCATTCCTTGCGGAATCTTGATTGTAGCCACATCTCCCACTTTTTTGCCCAGCAGACCTTGTGCGATAGGTGTTGCCACGGATATCTTCTTCTCGCGAAGGTTTGCCTCACTTTCGCTTACTATGGTGTAAGTCATAATTGCACCGGTCTTCACGTTCTTCATCTCTACTTTAGAGAGAATCTGAACTACTTCGGTCTGTACCTTGGACGTATCGATAATCTTGGCATCCGCTAGTGTTGCCTTTAGTTGTGCTATCTTTGTTTCAAGCTTCCCTTGTGCTTCTTTGGCTGCATCATATTCGGCATTCTCTGAAAGGTCTCCCTTCTCGCGTGCTTCCTGAATCTGATGAATCACTTCTGGGCGCTCAACTTCTTCCAATTGTTTGATCTCGGCTCTGATTCTATCATAGCCTTCACGTGACATGTAAGCCATTTTTTGTCCTTGTCTTTTGATTTATATAATTGTTAATATGTTTTTTCAGATCGATTGTGTCCGGTCTGATTGGTGTTACAAGAATAAGAATTCCGGCACTACGTGTCGGAACTCTTTCTTCTCTTTGGGACTGCAAAGTTAGTGCTTTTCTGTGAATTGGCAAAATCTTTTCGTGTTTAATCTTTGATAATAAGGAATTTTGCCGCTACACCATTGTTTCCTTCTTCGTCGGTTGCCAAAATGTAATATATACCTGACATCGCCCGTGTGCCATCGCTTATTCGTCCGTCCCAGGTGTACTCTCCTCCGGTTGATGTTCCCTCATTGACCAGTCTGCCTGCTGCATTGACTATCTTTACATTTGAGTTTGCCATCAAGCCTTTGATGATGATATTCCCGGTGTGGTTTGGACGTACGGGGTTGGGATAGACTTTCACCAGATCTTTATCGAATGATTCTGCTGGGTCGGTTGCGTTGCTCATATAGGAAACGAGACCGTCTGCTGTGCCGAAGAATACTTCTCCTGTGCTTCCATCAATGGAGATGGAATAGATGTAGTTTGAGATGAGTGGACTGTCGTCCGTTGTGAAGTGCTCAAGGATTTCTGTTCCGTCGGCGCTCACCAGATACACTCCGTTTCCTTGGGTGCCAATCCATTTGCGGTTTCCTCCGTCTACGGCTATACATCTCACTTCTACTTCGTTCAGCAGGTAGTCTGCATATCCTGAGCCATCGTTGCGCGGAACCTTGCATTGGGTAATGCTGAAGTTTGAGTCAAATATTGATGACGGGTTGAAGGTGACGAATGGTCCGGTGTTTGTACCAATCCATATAGCTCCGTTAAGGTCTTCTACCACGCAGTTCACTTTGTCGAAGAGGTAGGATGTACCGTCTTGGTTGGTCATGGAATGGTAAATCTTGCTTGTGTCGTCTGAGCGTTGGTTGAGCGTGCCGTTTGTGTTGAGGATAAATATTCCAGCTGCATTGCTGATTCCCGAAGCACGGCTGATTATCCATGCCCATCCGCGTTGGTCGAACATTATCTGGTCGCAAACTGGGTTGTTGGCTATTTCCGGGCAATAGTAGGAGAGCCATGTGCCGTCTGCTTTTAATATCTTGACTACCGTATCCACTTCGCAGTTCAGCATCCAGAGGTTTTTCTGGTTGTCATACGCCAGTCCGCTAGTACGTACATAATATCCGGGACGATAGTTGGTCGGTAGAATGGATGTAAGCACTGAGTTGTTGTATGTGTAGTGTTTTGCCAGCTTTTGGTTTCTGAACTCGTATAAGCCTGTCACAGCGCTTATGAAATGATGGTTTGCATCGTTTGGATCTTGTATGATATCAAGTGCGTTGTAATAGTTGTCTGTGCCTATATAGCTCTCTAATGAATCGTTGTCGAAGAATGTCCACAGACCATTCTCGTACATCTGTGCGGTGAATGTACGTCTTACGAAAGGTATTTCCAGCGAACCTCCCACGGACAGCAGACGGTTGCCGTAGTGGCGGAGTTTATAGAAGTAGTTGCGTATCGGACTGTCGGGGATGATTGATGAAACGGTAACGCTGAATGCTCCGTTATTGTATTTTGCACCAACCAGTCCCTTGGAGCCGCATGCCAGCCAGTAGTTGTCGTTTGAATAGTATGCTGAGTAAATGCCCAAAGGATTCTCTTGCTTTGAGTATTTCCCATTGGAATCACATATATAGATGGATGAAGACGAGAACAGAAACAGCTGGTTGTTGCAGATGCTGTAGCCGTTTATTATGGCATTGTCCACGGTTGAGATGGCAAAAGTGCTTTTGTCATTTACCAATGCCAATCGTCCCATGCCGGTCAATGCATAGAATCTGCCGTCGAGGTTAATCAACTTGCTGAGTACTCGTGTACTTGTCTTTTCCCAGTTGTTGGAATCAAGCAGGTTTGCCGATTCCTTTCCTTTGTACACTCCGTTGTTCGTCAGTGCTACGATATAGCCGTCGTCGATGGTTATGCTTGTCACCTGGGAACCGAAGTTGTAGTAGTTGGCAAATACTTTTCTTTTTGTGTCGAGCACTACAATACCTGAGTTGGTAGATATATATACGTTTTCGGCATCAACGTAGATGTCGTTGATCGTCTTGTCGCCCATCGATTTGTTCTTGAGCTCCGACATGTTGTAGATGTCTCCTTTGGTGTTAAGAAGATCAATGTTGCCGTTTGTGTAGACAACCACCAGTTGGTTTGTTGTTCCACAGACTGCAATGTCAAAAATGTCATCGTCGTTCAGTATGGTGGCTTTGTCGTAAGTCTCGATGCTGGTGTATTCCGGATCGTAGCTATACAATCCCTCGTTGCTCATGATATACACTATTCCATTGAATACTACTGCTTTGGTTGCCTGGTGATATGCAGCATAAACCTTCCAGTCTCCATATCCGGCGACTGCGCTCAGCGGACGTATAAATGTCAGCAGGCCTATGACAATTGCGATAAGACTGTTTCTCTTCATTTCTCTGTCGTTGTTTGTCCCTCTGCCGTTATTTGCCCAAGAATTTGCACAGTTGTGCTACTGCCCTTGCTCTGTGACTTATATTGTTCTTTGTGTCATTTCCCAATTGGGCAAACGTCATGTCGTAGCCGTCTGGGATGAATATCGGATCATACCCGAAACCTTGGTCTCCATGTCTCTCTGTGGCAATGCGTCCTTTGACGATTCCTTCAAACGTATGGGTCTCTCCTTTATATAATAACGCAATTGACGTGTGGAATTGTGCCTTGCGGTTCTCCTTTTTTTCAAGATTGTGCAGCAACTTTCTCATGTTGGCTTCGTTGTCGTGCCCTTGTTCGCTTGCATATCTTGCAGTGTGAACTCCCGGCTCGCCGCCCAATGCCTCACATTCCAGCCCTGTGTCGTCGGCAAAGCAGTCGAATCCGAAGTGCTCCTTCACGTATTGTGCCTTCTGCAACGCATTTTCCTGGATGGTGGAGCCTGTCTCGGGTATGTCGTCATGACAACCTATCTCCTCGAGGCTGGTTATCTCGAAGCGGTGGCCCAGTATGGCGCGTATCTCTTCCAGCTTGTGCGCATTGTTGCTTGCAAATACTAGTTTCTCTATCATTTGTTTTTTTCTATGTGTTGTTTCATCTTGTTGATGGCGATAAATCGCTGGCTGATGTTGTTCTTGACGTCTGCGCCAAGTTCTGCATATGTCATTTGCTGACCTACAGGAATGAATACTGAGTCGTAGAAGAATGAATCGTTGGGATTGCCATATGGTTTGGTGGCAATGGCTCCTTCGAGTATTCCGTCGAATATCTGCGTCTCACATTCTTTCGGATCGGACGATTCGCCTATGATAAGTGCCACTGCTGTATGCAGATGTGCGGACCGGTCTTTGGCGTTTGCCATTTCGTTGAGCAACTTGTTGACGTTGGCTGCCACATTGTGGTTGTCGGGCTTTTCCACCACCGGTGCATGGTTGTGGAGTATGTCCAGCATCTTTTTCGACAGCTCCTCTGAGTATTCCTCTGGCTGTATCGTCTTTGTGTTGCTTTCTGCTTCTTTTTCCACGTCTACGGCTGCATATTTTGATGAATAGACTCCTGGAAGTCCGCCCAGTGCGGTACATTCGAGGGCTGTGTCGTCGGCAAAGCAGTCGAATCCGTAGTAGCGTTTCACGAAGTTCGCCTTGAGCAGGGCATTGCCTTGTATGGTTGCAGCTTTCTCCGGAATGTCGATGTAGCAGCCTATGTCGGCGAGTGAGCGGATGTCGTATTTTGGTCCGAGTATCGCCCGCACTTCAGCCAGTTTGTGTTCGCTGTTGCTTGCAAACACAAGGGTGCGTTTGCCTTGCAGCGACTTGTCCTTTGTCACTTTCATCTTGTCGAATCCTTCGCCCCAAACGCCTTTCACGTTGCCCATTGACACGAATGCGTAAGGGTCGATGGACCTTATCATGCGGAAGATGTTGACTTGGTCTCTTTGCTTCACGATGCTGACGATGACTTTGCGCTCTGAGTTTGTGTACCATCCTTCTCCACTGAGCATTGTCACTCCGTGTCCTTTCTTTATGATGGCATTGGCTATTGCCGACGGATTGCGCGAGAATATCATGAACTGCACTGACTGACGGCTGCGGCTTGTGTGGTAGTCGAGCGTCATGTTGCTGACTATGAGCATTACGAAGCCGAAAATCACTCTATACCAGTCGTGGAAGACGAAGTAACAGCTCGAGATGATGATGATGTCGCAAATCATCAGTATCTGTCCCAGTGACACGTTCTTATATTTGTTGACGATGGCAGCGATGATGTCTGTGCCGCCTGTGCTTCCGTTGTTGGAGAAGCAGAAGAAAAGTCCTGTTCCCTGGATGAGTGCTCCGAGCACGCATGCCATGAATGCTTCGTTGCCTATGAGTTGGGGCAGTTGCCCGTTGTCGTCCATCAGTATGCGCTGGAATATCCACAGCCAGAACGTGGTTGTCGACACTCCCCAGATTGTCTTTATGCAGAACTTCCAGCCAAGCACTATGATGGCTGCAATGAGGAACACTGCATTGATACTACTGTAGGTGACTTGCACTTCAAGCCCTGTTGCATAATACACGATGGCGGAAATACCTGACACTCCACCGGCTGTCAGTTCGTAGGGTAGCATGAAGCATACTTGCCCCACGCAGTAGACGAATGTGCCGAGCGCTATCATCAGATAGTCTCTCGCTTCAATCCAGGGGTTGAACCTGAAGTATCCGGGCATGTGTATGTGCGGCGTCTTTATTGTCATCTCTAGGCGATGTTATTTCTTCAATACTATGTTGATCATCTTGCCCGGAACCACGATGGTCTTCACCACCTGGAATCCTTCAAGCCATTTCTGCGACTGTGGGTCAGCCATTGTTGCGTCAATGATGGCTTGCTGGGCTGTTTCTACTGGGAATTCCATCTGGAAACGTGCCTTGCCGTTGAATGCCACCATCATCTTCATGCTGTCTTCCTTGAGGTAGTCCTCGTTGAATTCGGGCCATTTTGCATCACACACTGTGCCGGTGTGTCCCGACATTTCCCACAGCTCTTCTGTCATGTGAGGGCAGAATGGGGCGATGAGTACAGTCAGTGTGTCTTTCACTTCCTTGCTTGATGTCTTCAGTTTTGTCAGCTCGTTGAGGCAAATCATAAAAGCAGCGATACTTGTGTTGTATGAGAACTGCTCGATGTCGCCTGTCACCTTTTTAATAAGGGTGTGCAGTGACTTCAGCTCTTCTTTGCTTGCTTTTTCTGCGGTGGAATCGGCAGTCATATAGTTCCACAGCTTCTTTAGGAATCGGTGGCAACCATCGATGCCGTTGGTGTCCCAAGGTTTGCTCTGTTCCACTGGTCCGAGGAACATCTCGTAGAGGCGGAGCGTATCTGCACCGAATTTCTCTACAATCATGTCGGGATTGACCACGTTGAACATTGACTTCGACATCTTCTCCACTGCCCATCCGCAGACGTATTTGCCGTCATCGTTGAGCACGAATTCAGCGTTGTTGTATTCCGGGCGCCAGGCTTTGAATGCTTCCACGTCGAGAATGTCGCCGCTGACGATGTTCACGTCCACGTGTATCGGTGTCACGTCGTAGCCGTCTTTCTTGTCGAGGCTCACGAATGTGTTGGTGTCTTTTATTCTGTAGACGAAATTGCTTCGTCCCTGAATCATTCCCTGGTTTATGAGCTTCTGGAATGGTTCTTCCTTCACGCTCACGCCCATATCGAACAAGAACTTGTTCCAGAAACGGCTGTAAATCAGGTGGCCGGTGGCATGTTCGCTTCCTCCTACGTAGAGGTCTACGCTTTGCCAGTATTCAACTGCTTCTTTTGACACTAGTGCCTTGTCGTCGTGTGGGTCCATGTAGCGGAGGTAATATGCTGATGAACCTGCGAAGCCTGGCATGGTGTAGAGCTCGATGTGGAACACTGTCTTTTCGTCAATCAATGAGTTGCTTACTATCTTATGGTTCACTTCGTCCCAACCCCAGCATGCGGCGTTGCCAAGTGGTGGTTCGCCTGTTTCTGTAGGTAAGAACTTGTCCACTTCCGGCAGTTTCACTGGCAGACAATCTTCCGGAATCATTGTAGGTATGCCATTCTTGTAGTAAACAGGGAATGGCTCGCCCCAGTATCTCTGACGTGAGAAGATGGCATCGCGCAGACGGTAGTTTACTTTCACGCGTCCCAATTCTTGTTCGGTCACGAATTTCTTGGTCGCTGCAATTGCCTCCTTCACGGTGAGTCCGTTGAGCGAGAATCCCTTGTAGGCAGCCTTGCCTTCCATCGGTGAATTCATCACGATTCCGTCCTTTGCATCGTAGCTTTCTTCGCTCACATCAGCTCCTTCAATCAATGGTACAATCGGCAGATCAAAATGTTTTGCGAAGGCATAGTCACGGCTGTCGTGGGCTGGCACTGCCATGATTGCACCGGTACCATACCCTGCCAGAACGTACTCTGCCACATAGATAGGACACTTGTCGCCTGTTATCGGGTTTATGCCATAGGCTCCGGTGAATACACCGGTCACGGTGTGGTCAATCATGCGCTCGCGTTCGGTACGTCCCTTCACATATTTGATGTATGCATCCACGTCCTTGCGCTGTTCGGCTGTCGTAACCTTGTCTACAAGCTCACTTTCGGGTGCAAGCACGAAGAAGGTCACGCCAAACATTGTGTCGGCACGAGTGGTGAATATGGTGAAATCAACGTCGGAGTCTGCTACTTTTATCTTTATTTCGGTTCCTTCCGAACGTCCAATCCAGTTTTTCTGTGTTTCTTTGATGGAATCGCTCCAGTCGATGGATTCGAGCCCGTCGAGCAGGCGCTGCGCATATGCGGACACGCGCAGACACCACTGGCGCATCTTCTTCTGTTCCACTGGATAACCGCCGCGGAGGCTCACTCCGTCCACGACTTCATCGTTGGCAAGTACCGTTCCGAGCTTCGGACACCAGTTCACCATCGTCTCTCCCAAGAACGCTATGCGGTAGTTCATCAGCGTGTCGCTCTTCTGCTTCTCGTCCATTGAGTTCCATTCGTCGGCACTGAATTCGATTTCTTCGCTGCAAGCTACGTCGATTCCTTCCGTGCCCTTTTCCTCGAAGTGCTTGATGAGTCGTTCGATTGGCTGGGCTGACTGACACTTGTTGCAATAAAAGGAGTTGAACATCTTCTGAAATGCCCACTGGGTCCAGTGGTAGTATGAAGGGTCGCACGTGCGCACTTCGCGGTCCCAGTCGAAGCTGAATCCGATTTTGTCGAGTTGCTCACGATAACGTGCAATGTTGGTGTTCGTCGTCACTTCCGGATGCTGTCCTGTCTGTATGGCGTATTGCTCTGCTGGCAGTCCGTAAGCATCATAGCCCATCGGGTTCAGTACATTGAATCCCTGTAGCCTTTTGAACCGTGCATAGATATCGCTTGCAATGTATCCCAACGGGTGACCAACATGCAACCCTGCTCCCGAAGGGTAGGGGAACATGTTGAGTACATAATACTTCTTTCTGTTGACATCCTCAGTTACGTGGTACACCTTGTCTTCCACCCATCGTTTCTGCCATTTCTTTTCAATCTCCTTGAAATTGTATTCCATCTTTTTCGGTTGTTTGTTTCGTCAATCTACTTTATTCCTAATTTAATTTGCAAATATACGAAATAAATGGCAATGATAAGTTCTCTTTGCCCAAAATCTCTCTATATAATGAATTTGTATCATGCTTTATGTTTCGTTTTGCAATGTGGGCAGCAAGAGCGGGACTTATATTGAGTGTGGAGAAACATGAAAAAGAGGGTGTTGCACATCGAGCGTGTGGGTCATTGGGGTTGGCGCAAGAGCCCTTGCGTTTGATTCTGTTGCATGGCGTGAATTTATTCAATAAAAGGTCTCGGTTAAAGTAGGAATGTTTGAGTGAGGTGTGCAGTGGAGAGGCGTAATCAGAAATGAACAGTCCTTGATTTTTACATTATCGAGTGAAAGTGGATGAATACGAACGAGGTTTTGTGCCCGGCTTTATATATAATAAGGTGTATGTAATCGATGCTCGAATGACGATATTCGCAAGCGGGCGCTCGAGCGTATTGCACTAGAAGCTGGGGACAACTGCAAAAATACAGTGTTTGAAACGCTCGAATGTTGGGACTAGAGAGGTCGAAAGATAAGGAAATAATGAAATGTTAAATTTGGGAGTTTTTTGTGCTTTGTAATGAGGAATACAAGACCCGTAAAACAGCTCGTTTTATTTTCCTAGTCAGAGAAATTTATTTTCCTGGTCAGAGAAAAAATTTTTTCCAGTCAGAAAAAAACTGGGTAGTATGGCGCAAAATGGAGTGTAGAAAGAAGATTTTGCAAATATAGTCAAAATGTCGGATAAGATTGATTTATTTTGGATGGAGGGTGTCTCTTTTCAGTCATCTCCCGTAGAAAGGAAGTGCCCAGCGATATAAACCCGAGTGTTGTAGGAAACAAAAGACATGTTTATACCATCGATAAAATCGTAACAAAATTATATGCCAAACGTGCACAATCAACGATTGATACAAAAATGTAAGCCAATGGTTCAAAAGACGGAACCATGTAAGTGGAAATGTAGTATCTTTGCATTTGAAATAATAACTAGTAACGAACATGTATTTATTAGGCTACGACATTGGGACATCATCAATCAAAGCGTCACTTGTCGATATAACTACAGGCAAATGTGAGGCTTCTGCGTTCTATCCGGAGACAGAGGCTGAAATCATCGTAAAAAACACCGGATGGGCTGAGCAAAACCCGGAGGACTGGTGGACAAACCTCAAGCATGCTACATGCAAACTGGAGATCCAGCAACCGGGCAAACTGAAGGAGGTGAAGGCAATCGGCATCAGCTACCAGATGCACGGACTGGTCTGCGTGGACAAAGCAGGCAAGGCAATACGCCCAAGCATCATATGGTGTGACAGCCGTGCCGTGCCCTATGGTAACAAAGCGTTCGATGGAATCGGTCACGAGAAATGCCTGAGCCATCTGCTGAATTCACCGGGAAATTTCACTGCAGCCAAGTTGGCGTGGGTGAAGGAGAACGAACCCGAATCGTATGCGAAGATTTACAAAATCATGCTCCCGGGCGATTTCATTGCAATGAAACTGAGCGGTGGAATCATTAATACCACAATCTCCGGACTGTCGGAAGGCATGTTCTGGGACTTCAAGGAGAACAGCATAAGCAAGGATGTGATGAATTACTTCGGATTCAGCGAAAGTCTGATTCCAGACATCGTTCCCACTTTCTCCATCCAGTCAGAGGTGTGCAAGGCTGTTGCCGATGAAATCGGTGTATCGGCGGGAATACCAATCGCTTACAGGGGCGGCGACCAACCGAACAATGCCCTGTCGCTCAACGTGATGAAACCAGGTGAAGTGGCTGCAACTGGCGGAACATCGGGCGTGGTGTACGGAATACTTGGAGAAGTGAACTACGACAAGTTGTCGCGCGTCAACACCTTTGCCCATGTTAATCACAACCAACTCGACACACGACTGGGCGTACTCCTGTGCATCAACGGAACAGGAATACTCAATGCATGGATGAAACGCAACGTGGCACCGGAAGGATCGGACTATCAGACCATGAACCAGTTGGCAGATCAGGCACCGATTGGTGCAGAAGGACTCTCCATCATTCCGTTTGGGAACGGTGCAGAGCGACTCTTGCAGAATAAAGACACTGGTTGCAGCATTCACGGTCTCAACTTCAATATCCACAAGAAACAGCATCTCATACGTGCGGCTCAGGAAGGCATCGTCTTCTCCTTTGCCTACGGCATGGACATCATGCGACAGATGGGAATGGAAATCAAGACCATCAAGGCAGGTCATGCCAACATGTTCCTCAGTCCGATGTTTGTTCGCACACTGGCAAGCGTGACAGGAGCGACAATCGAACTGTACGACACCGACGGAGCAGCAGGAGCCGCCAAAGGTGCGGGCATAGGAGCTGGATTCTATCACGACAGCGACGAGGCATTCGCCACTCTGCGCCATCATGCAACCGTCAAGCCAGATTCCGAGAACTTGAACGCTTACAAGGAAGCATACAAGCGCTGGACTAAAGTCCTGGAACAGTACATCTAAGCAGAAGCAGGTCATGCAACAGAACAGCATTGCATGACAGACTCGCTTTCACAGACGTACATTCACAGGCGTACGTTCACAGGCGTATGTTATATAGTAGGTGTATATTACATAAATCATTAAATACAATCATTATGGCAAAAGAATTTTTCCCTGAAATCAAGAAGATTCCTTTTGAAGGAAAGGACTCCAAGAATCCAATGGCATTCCACTATTACGATGCCGAAAAAGTTATCATGGGCAAGAAAATGAAGGATTGGTTGCGCTTTGCGATGGCATGGTGGCACACTCTCTGTGCTGAAGGCGGAGACCAGTTCGGTGGCGGTACAAAGACCTTCCCATGGAACACAGGCGCAAACGCAGTGGAAATTGCAAAGAACAGAGCTGATGCAGGCTTCGAAATCATGGAAAAGCTTGGCATCGAGTACTATTGCTTCCACGATGTTGACCTCGTAGACGAGGGCGACAGCATCGAAGAGTATGAAGCAAACATGAAGGCAATTGTAGAGTACCTGAAGGAGAAGATGGCAGCAACAGGCAAGAAACTGCTTTGGTCTACTGCCAACGTCTTCGGCAACAAGCGCTACATGAACGGTGCAAGCACAAACCCTGACTTCGATGTAGTGGCTCGTGCAATCGTACAGATAAAGAACGCAATGGACGCAGGTATGACTCTCGGTGCAGAGAACTACGTATTCTGGGGAGGACGCGAAGGCTACATGAGCATTCTCAACACCGACCAGAAGCGCGAGAAGGAGCACATGGCAACTATGCTCCGCATGGCACGCGACTATGCACGCTCAAAGGGCTTCAAGGGCACATTCCTCATCGAACCAAAGCCAATGGAACCGACAAAGCACCAGTATGATGTCGACACAGAGACAGTGGTAGGCTTCCTGAAAGCTCACGGACTCGACAAGGACTTCAAGGTGAACATCGAGGTGAACCACGCAACACTTGCAGGCCACACATTCGAACACGAGCTTGCAGTAGCCGTAGACAACGGAATGCTCGGAAGCATCGATGCCAACAGAGGCGACTATCAGAACGGATGGGATACTGACCAGTTCCCTATCGACCAATACGAACTTGTACAGGCATTCATGCAGATTATCCGCAACGGTGGATTGGGCACAGGCGGTACAAACTTCGATGCAAAGACACGACGTAACTCAACAGACCTTGACGATATCATTATCGCCCACATCAGCGGTATGGATGCAATGGCACACGCACTGGAAAACGCAGCCAAACTGCTCGAGGAATCTCCTATCAAGCAGATGGTAGCCGACCGTTACGCTTCATTCGACTCGGGCTTGGGCAAGAAGTTCGAGAACGGCGAGCTCACTCTCGAAGATGTGTACGAATACGGAAAGAAGAACGGCGAGCCTAAGATGACTTCTGGCAAGCAGGAACTCTTCGAGCGCATCGTTGCAACATACGCAGAGAACTAATTTCCAGAAGTACATACATAAACGCATAAAAAAGATGGAGGAGACCCGCGATGATCTCCTCCATTTTTCATTATTGTTCTTGTAGACTATCTTGCAAACAGCCTGGCATTGTCTTGCAAACAGCTTGAAATTATCTTACAAACAGCTTAACAACATCCTTGTTGCCATCATATTCGAAGGTAACGATGTAAAGTCCTGTTGGAATTCCTGTTGGCATTACAAATGAACCGTTGGCATTGACCTTGCCATTTGAAACTACGACTCCGGAAGCGCCAACCACACGAAGTTCAACACTGCTGGCATCTGCGCCGTTCAAGTCAACCTGTACGGTAGAACCTGGGCGAACATCACTTGAAAGGACTTTCACTCCTTCATGCTCGTATGGATTAGCCTCATCAGCCTTTACAGTCTCTATACCAGAAATCAGTTCCTCGTATACAGGGTCTGTGAGAGTCTTCTCGAAGCGATACCACTGAATATTGGTTGCTGCAACTGCATTGGATCCCTTGCCCAAACGCAGACGATAGTCCCAGTGGTGCTTCAGCTGCTCTTCACCGGTATAAACGTAATCGGTATTGACAACTACGCAAGTGATAACGCCATTGGCTGGCTTGTGGCTCAAATCAATGCTCATATTACCGCAACGTACAGGCTGGCTGTAATAGCAAGTACCATTCTTGTCAGCATAGCAAAGGAGCGCGCGAAGGCTGGTGTCCTCGGGACGGAACTCTACATTTGCCACATCTCCGCTTACGTGGATAGGAATATAGTTGGCACCGCTCCAACCAGGGTTGGTCAGTGTGTCAGGAGCCATCCAACCGGCACTGTCGTTCAGTTCAACAGACTGGTAAGGAGTAAGAGTAGTAGGTTCTACATCAATCCAATATGGAGACCACTCAGCCTTGACTGATGTGCCGAAGCTGTTAATAGCCACCTGACGGTATGTGTCTCTCCATTCTCCGAGGTCGAACCAAGCAAGACGGGCACGATACTGGGTGATGATGTCACGCATATTCTCGTCGCCGATTGATCCACCGATAGTTTCAAGCACGCGGTTCTTGCAGTTTCTCCAAATCCAAGGCACAACTCCGTTTCCACAAACCTGGGAGAGTACAAACGGGAAGGCATCTGCATACTGTACACCTCCGATGAGGTTTCTCCATGTGCAGACTTGCTGTCCGCTGCTATTGTACATATTCACACGCTGAGCGGCAGGACCACCATAGGAACCATCCTGCAACCATCCGGAATAGCATTCGATTGGCATATGAGGCACGAGGACTGCTCCTGCATTCAAATATCCGGCTGTGCCGTGCAATCCGTCGCGTTCAGCATAGACTTGTCCCTGAAGCCAAGAGTTTCCTCCCTCATGGAACCAAGACGAACCCTGGCAAGCATTGAGGTCGGCAAAGATTGCATGGATTCCTTCGTGAATCATGGCATTGCGTTGGTATTCGCCATCACTCCACTTGGAGTCAGCATCGTTGCGGAAACGGCTGAACGGATAGTAAGATGCCCATACGCAGGCATAATAGCCACCGTCAACACTTGTAGCGCTCTGATAACCGCCCTGCTCTGTGTTTGAAGTATTGTCGTTTGAAAGTCCGGAACCGAAGACATAGACGAATGACTTGTAGCCATTACGGGCACTCAAATCTGGCGGCCAACCCATGACCTCACGCATATAGTAGAAATCATAGTCGTACTTGTCGACCATGTTCTTTGCAGCACCATAGACAGTGGCGGAGTCTGTTCCTACCTCTTTGTTCAGGTTGTCTCCCCAGAAAGCAGACCACCATCCACCATAAGGATTGTCCTCTGAATACTCACTTGCATAGTAATTGGCAGCCTTGCCATTCTGCTTTTTGAAGTTGTGAACCTTTGTCGGTCTTGCCAACGACGGGTATTCTGTATGAAAATCATATGTGAGCTGTGTATAGGTAGGCCATGTAACGAGTTCACCCGGCTTTTCCTGTACATCAACATAGTAGTAATAGCTCTTGATTACGAGTTTGTTGTTGCTATCAGTCAGACGTACAGTCAACTTATACTGACCGCCATCATCGTATTCGGCATTTTCGGTAAGGACGAAATCCTCGTCTTTAAAGCCGCGCTTGCTCTTGGTCACATCCTTCTTCTTTGAAGCGTCCCAATAGCATTTGCTCCACTGGTATTTGCCGGAAACATACTTGTTCTTGTCGATGATTTCGCATCCGAGAGTGATTTTGTCGCCTGCATTCACCTGTATGAAATTCTCGTGCTTTGGGTCCTGTTCGTTCTGGCGAACTACAGGGCGGACAAGCCAACCATCGGTTGTACTCTTTCGTCCAATCACCTCAGGTTGGTCATCAGTCACAGACATATCGCTGCCTGCTTCACTGATGGTGACATTGAACACATAGACAATGGTGTCGGTATTGTATACGAATGCTTCCTTCACAGTGTAGGTGTTTCCTGCTTCTGCATTTGCCTCAGCATTGTGTGACACCAGGAATTCGGGTGCATCCCACACCACCTTGATGCAATAGTTCTTTGACTTTGCAGTTGCAATTCCACTCTTGGTGAACCAGTGGCCTTGCTCGGAACTGTTGCCCGTTGTATTTCCCGTGTAGAAAGTTTCTTTCCCAGACGAACTGGTCCAAGTGGCTTTCAACGACAGGGCTGAAAGAGATTTTGCACCGACAAGGCTCTTGACCAGAGTTTGCTTTACAGTGCACGAAGTAGCTGCAGTAGCATCCAACGGACGCTTCACGTCAAAAGTGTAAGTGTGCCTCTCTCCAGCAAATGACACGAGAGATGCCATTGCCATCAGAGACGCCAAACTCAGTTTGACAAGTAGAGTTTTCTTCATGTTGTTTGAATATTAGTTTGTAGTAAATTGTTTTTTTAAACAGGTCCATTGGAATGGATTCAAAGACCACGTCAATGCAAAGGTACGAAAAAAAACGATATACGGGCTATATATCCAAGATATTTCTCAAAATCCACCAAAGAACAAAGAGAATGGCAAAAGAAATCAAGGTATACTTACTATTTACTATCTTCTCAGCCCAGTCAAACTGATGCTGGGGATTGTACCACTCCGCCACAATTGCAAGTACACAGAGGGGAATGGATACGACGAAAAAATAATTGTATTGCAAAGCTTGCATTATGTCGCCATGCATCAAGCAGTGGAACGCACGCTGGATGCCACATGCTGGACACTGGTACCCGGTCAGTAGATGGAACGGACATTTCGGGAAGGGCAGTTCTGTGTTTGACGGGTCGAACACAGAATAAACGATTCCTGCCATCACGAGGATGGTAGGGACGAGTATCGGCATTATTCTTTTGTTACTATCCATCAAGCAAAACTGAACTTTGTTTTTACATCAAGTAAAACCGGATTTCAATTCTCAATCAAGCAAATCCTTAATCAAGCAAAACTGAATTCACCCAACATGACCGTAATCTACCGGTAAGGAAATGAAATAGATGGCAGTAGATATGAATGTGATCAATATATAGCCTATCCCAATAACCATGCCCCATAGTGCCCATACCTTTGCTTTCCTAGCCGCTTCATGAGCTTCCTTGAATGCACCGATATTCCACAAAGACTCAACCTTTGAAGCATAGACGATAGACACAATACCAAAGGGAATGCAGCATAATGCTGTGCACAATACAGCCCACACAATATGCGACTTTGGTTTGTCTACATAAACGCTGTCCGTAGTATAAGGATTGTAAGACAGATGTTCGCTGTCACGATTTGTCTGTTGCCTGTTGTGTTGCCGTTTATTATTATCATTATCATCATCAGAGTCGGACATGCTATATTCATATCTGGCTTGTGCTGAGTCACCATCATAACGGCGATAGTTATCATGACTATCACGTCGGCTGCCATAGGAATCATCATGGTAATAGCCTTGACGGCTATCATAAGAAGAATCATGGTGGCTGTCATAGGATGAATCATGATGATTACCTTGAGTACTGCCATGCAAAGAGTCATGACGGTTGTCATGGGAATTGTCACTGGAATCGTCTGGCGAGATGTATCGACCGGTATCATAAAGATGATCGTTGGCATGGTCGTAAGGAGCATCTGCGCGAAGATCGATCCCATCAAGCCAATGGGCATGTTCGTCTCGCTGATAGTTTGAATTAAACCCCATAGTCTTCTACTCTAAAGTCAACTCATTGATGATACGTTCTCCCTTACTGAACTTGTCGATGACTGACAAGACATAGCGGATGTCGACGCCTATCGTGCGTTGCAGTTTTTCATCGAACTTCAAGTCACCACTCATTGCTTCCCAGTTGCCGTCGAATGCAAGACCGATCAAACGTCCGTTGCCGTCGAACATTCCACTTCCGCTGTTTCCTCCAGTGATGTCGTTATTGGTAAGGAAGCAGAGCGGCATCTGACCAATGGTCTTGTCCTTGTAACGACCGCCAAAGTCACCGGTCTTCAACCATTTTAGGACTGACGGGGTCAAGTCGTAGTCGTGGTTCGCATGATTCTTTTCGTTCTTGTCTAACAAAGACTGAGGCAGAGTGTAGCATACATAGTTAAGATCTGCAGAAGGAGAATAACCTTCTACGATTCCGTAACTCATGCGCAGAGTAAAATTGGCATCCGGATAATATTCATGGTCTTTGTTCATCTCACGTATGGCATTGCCAAGCAATCGCTCATACTCATTCGTGTTGTCGGCATGATAGAGGGAATAGACTTTGGAGAGAACGCTGAATGCCACATCATACATCGGGTCTGAATAGATGTCATCGTAAGTACGGATGTTTTTCAATTTTTTCCTGTCTGTTAATGCTGACTTTGAGTAGAGGTTGTCGGTGTAGGCATCAACGTCGCCATTGTACGCCTCATCAATCTCGTTGTAGAAATCGGGCTCACAGTCTTTGCTGACTGCCATCTTGCGATAGTTCTTTATCATTGCGGCAAACACTTTCTTGTCGAGGTCGATGTCAATGTCCTTGTAGGTTTCTGCAATTGTCTTTTTCAAGTCTTCTGCTTCATTGCCGTCATCATGCAGGCGACGAATCAGGCGTGAGAGGCAGAACTGCAGGATGTCGCTGCCTGAGTCAAATGATTCTTGAATCAGCTCCATGGTGTAGTTGTCGTTGAAGTTGCGTGCATACAAAGTCTTCAGTGAATCGAGTATGCCCACGTATTGTGTCTTGCCGTTTGTACGCACCCATTCATCCACCTCGCGTTCCAGATCTTGCTTTTCCTTGATGACATTAAGGTTGTTCAGTGCCTTGTTTTGTCCAAGTGAGAACTTCCAGTAGTTGGAGCTTGAAGCATACTTTGACGCATACATGATTCTTATCTTGTCATCCTTCTGCATTGCTTCCTTGAGAATGTCCAGTTTCACAGTCCTCACTTCATAGCGCAGATGGTTGGTGGTCTTCATCGTGTTGTCGATTCCGTAACTGCTCAGATAGCGGTCAGTGCTGCCCGGATAACCGAATGTCATGCAGAAGGAACCTGGCTGATAGCCTTGGGTAGATACATGTGCATACTTCTTTGGATGGAAAGGCACATTGTCTTTGCTGTAGTCGGCCGGTTTGTTGTCCTTGCCTGCATAGATGCGGAACACGCTGAAATCGCAAGTCTGACGAGGCCACATCCAGTTGTCGGTGTCGCCGCCGAACTTACCAAGGCTTTGAGGCGGAGCACACACAAGACGGATATCGTCGTAGCGCTGGTAAACCGACAAGTAGTATTTGCTTCCTTTATAGTAAGCTGTTATCTCGCCATAAACGCGGTTGAGAGTATCGAGCACTTCATTCTGAATAATCGCGGCAATGCTGTCTACATACAGTGCTTTCTGAGTTTGGTCCATTCCATCTGTTCCTTCCAGCAGTCTGTCTGTCACGTCAACCGTGCTGAGGTGGAATGCCACATACAGTTCTGGGTTAGGCAATTCTTCTTTCTGCTTCTTGGCATAGAATCCGTTCTTCAGATAATCGTGCCTTGTAGTTGAATGCGACTGTATTGCATCAAAACCACAATGGTGATTGGTGAACACGAGTCCATCGGGACTTACCACAACACCGGAGCAAAAGCCTCCGAACATGACGATTGCATCGTTGAGAGCTGCACCATTGGGATTGTAAATCTCATTTGGCGTGAGCTTCAATCCAAGAGACTGGAGTACGCTGTCAGTTCTTGCAGAGATGTTTCCAATCATCCACATTCCCTCGTCTGCTCTAGCAACCAATGCCAAGAGACTGAATAAAGATACCAAAATTCGTTTCATTGCTACTCGTGTTATTGTTGGGTTCGTATTATGTTAACTTCATATTCTACCGATGGTTTCGTACGATTGTCGGTTTCGTATTCCACCGATTGCATCGTACCATTATCGGCCTAGTATTTCATCGATGATTTCGCATCCTACCGATGGATTCGTACTGTTGCTGGCTTCGAATTCATCTCTTGAAATATTTGCCGATAACTGGCAAGTGGCTCAGTGGGAAGTCGTGGTAGACGATGTGTGCCACGAAGAGTAGGATGAGCAGTGTGTTCACTGCCAGTTGTTCTACCATTGACCAGTCTTCTGGTACGAATTCTATTGCTGCAAACAGCGCTACTGCCAGTAGCACATAAATCAAGATGCTCTCGACCGGATAGTTGATTGGATTCTTTATCTGTCCGACAACATAGCTCAGCACCATTGCTGTGCCATATCCGGCAAAGCCTCCCCATGCACATGCCATGTAACCATAGCGTGGTATTCCCCAGATATTGACTGCAAACAGCACTGCGCATCCAACGAACGAGAACACTGCGCCATACATTGTCTTGTCAATCAACTTGTACCAGAACGAGAGGTTGAAGTACACTCCCATCATGATTTCAGCAGCCATGACTATAGGCACAACCTTGAGCCCTTCCCTGTAGTCGGCACCTATCAAGTGCTGTAGTATTGGCATATAACCCACCACGCAGAGGAAAGCCAACAGCGTGAAGATGATGAAGTACTTCATTGCTGAGGCATAGTACTCGTTCTTGTCGTTGTCCTTGTTCTTTGCAAAGACGATGGGTTCGTAGGCATAGCGGAATGCCTGAGTTATCATTGCCATAATCATTGCTATCTTCACGCAAGCACCGTAGATTCCCAGTTGTATTTCTGCATCACCTCTGTCGGGATAAACCAGGGGGAAAATCATCTTGTCGGCTGTCTGGTTGAGAATGCCTGCAATTCCGAGGATGAGCAGTGGCCAGGAATAAAGAATCATCTGCTTCATGAGTTTGCTGTCCACGTGCCATTTGATTTTGAACAGTCCCGGGATGAACAGAAGTGTGATGAATCCTGTGCACCAGAGATTGATGCAGAACACATAGAACACCTCTGTCTTGCCAAGCCAAAGGAAGTAGATGCAGTTGAGTCCGATGTTCAGCAGGATGAACAGCAACTTTAGCGATGCAAAACGGATTGGCCGTTTCTGGAAACGCAAGTAACTGAACGGCAGTGCCTGCAAAGCATCCAGCGATACAACTACTGCCATCATCAGCAAATAGTCGTGGTGGTCAGCATAGCCCAGAGCATTGCTTATGGGTGAGATGAAGATCGTCACGCAGGCGAGGAAGATGGCTGTAAGGATTGCAATCATCGAGAAACCAGTGGAGAAAACCGTGTCTGGTTTCTCTCCCTCTTTGTTGGCAAAGCGGAAGAGGGTAGTTTCCATGCCGAAGGTGAGGATGACCAATATCAGGGCTGTGTAAGCATAGATGTTCGTGCTCACGCCGTAGTCGCCTGATTCCTTGGGCATGCAGTGTGTGTAGAGCGGAACAAGCAGATAGTTGAGGAATCGTCCTACGATGCTGCTCAATCCGTAGATTGCCGTATCTTTTAATAGTCCTTTTAGATTTGCCATAAGTACTGTCAATTAATAAGTACAGCCATAAGTGCCGTCAATTAAACAAGTCATTCATTCCACCGCCTTTGGAGACTGGCATTGTGCGTCCGAGATGGCTGTACGCAAGTTCGGTCACCTCACGTCCACGCGGAGTACGCTTCAGGAAACCTTCCTTGATGAGGAATGGTTCGTAGACTTCCTCCACTGTCCCTGATTCTTCGCCTACTGCAGTGGCAATTGTGCCGATGCCAACAGGTCCGCCGCTGAACTTGTCGATGATGGTGAGGAGAATCTTGTTGTCAATCTCGTCCAGTCCATACTTGTCGATGTTGAGGGCCTCGAGTGCGATGTTTGCAATCTCTGTGGTTATGGTTCCGTTTCCCTTTACCTGGGCAAAATCGCGTACTCGCCTCAGCAGTGCATTTGCAATACGTGGGGTTCCACGGCTGCGGCTTGCTATCTCGTATGCGCTCTTTGTTTCGCAAGGAATATTGAGCAGGTTGGCGCTTCGCATTATGATCTTGGTCAACACCTCAGCATCGTAGTACTCCAGGTGGAGGTTGATTCCGAAGCGTGCACGCAGAGGTGCGGTCAAGAGTCCGCTGCGTGTTGTTGCGCCTACAAGTGTGAATGGGTTGAGGTCGATCTGAATGCTGCGTGCTGACGGACCTTTGTCAATCATTATATCGATGCGATAGTCCTCCATTGCCGAGTAGAGGTATTCCTCCACCACGGGACTGAGTCTGTGGATTTCGTCGATGAAGAGCACATCGTTTGGTTCGAGTGAAGTAAGTATGCCTGCCAGGTCGCCTGGCTTGTCGAGCACCGGACCTGACGTCATCTTGAAGCCTACTCCCAGTTCGTTGGCAATGATTTGCGATAGGGTGGTCTTTCCAAGTCCTGGAGGACCGTGGAGCAGTGTGTGGTCAAGAGGTTCACCGCGATACTTGGCTGCTTCAACGAAGATTTTCAGGTTTTCGACAATCTTTGCCTGGCCTGAGAAATCGCTGAAGTGAAGCGGGCGAAGAGCATTCTCGAAGTCTTTCTCCTTGCTGCTGCCTACGTATTGTTCTTCGTGTATGTCAAATTCTTCTTTCATCAATCAGTGTACACCTTATTATTATATTTTATGGGCGGAACTAACACCGCCATTTGTGTTATAAGCGGAACCGAGAACCGAAACTGCCATTTTTTTCGGCATAACTAAAACCTCCATTCATATTATAGGCAGGATAAAACTGTCATTCAAATTATGGATGGGTTATAACTTTTCCGCCGTTGGCTTCACGCCTCATACAGTTCATGCAGTCCTCTCTACGGGGCGAAGAAACTGTAGATGCGTAGTGCAGTACAAAGATAAGAAAAAATTTTGAAACAGAGAGCGGATTTTTCAAATATTTGAAGTTGAAGATAAAAAAGATGCCCGGAGTTTCCTCCGGGCATCCGTATTGTTGTATTTGGTTTGTCTGATTACTTAACCAATACTTTCTTGCCGTTGATGATATTGATTCCCTTCTGAGGTGCAGAGAGTTTCTGACCTGCGAGGTTGTAAATACCCTTGACTGCAACTTCTTCTGCTTCGTTGATGTCTTCGATAGCTGTTGGAGTACTTGTTCCAAGATAGTAGAGCTCGAAGTTGTCAAAGATTGCCCAGTCGTTAGTGAAGCCTGTTCTGCCTTCTGTCTTGGCTCCGATACGGAGAACACCGTCCTCGCCGACCTGTACGGCAGCAGTTGAGTTGTTGTAGTATCCTGCCTCGAACCATGCGTTGGCTGATGCCATGTTGTCAGGTACATAGAGCGTAGCGTCTGTTGCACCTACATTTGAGCAGCGGCTAGTTGTAGTTCCGATTTCAGTTACCTGGTCTGCAGTGAGAAGTGCGCTTGCGTTTGAAACTGAAGCAACCAAAGTAGAAACTGTAGCTACTGATGAAGTAGCGTAGAGCTGTACGAAGCGTGCTGAGTCTGGGTTAGCAAGCTCAATTGCATAGTCGTTAGTTGCACCTCCACGGCGATAGAAAGCGTCAGCCTTCAGGATGTAGTAACCTGCTGGCAGACCACCGAGATCCTGGTAAGTGTCGAAGTCCGTTGCATAGCGCTCTGCACATGGAGCTGTTGTGCCGCCAGCACTGAAGCTTGAACCGCTCCAGCCTGTGAAGTCGCCCACTGTGTCGAATGTAGCGTTGGTGATTACTGCTGATACGTTAACTGGATTCTCTTCAGTTGCAACAGAGGTGTCAACACCTGCTTCGTTCAATGCTGCAGAAGTGTTGATTGCGCTGATCATGAGGTTCGCCTGCTTGTAGAGGTCTTCTGCCTCTGCATTTGTAAGGCTCTTGTTGTCGATACCTGGTTCGATTTCGTCAATGACTTCCATTCCCTTTGCAATGATTGCCTCGTCTGCTACATCCTGATAAGTCTCGAGAGCTTCGCTGAGTGAACCATAAATGTCGGAGAGGTTCTGGTAGTCTGTGATTGAAGTTTTGGCATAAGTCAATGCTTCCTGAGCCTGAGCTGTAGCAGCCATACAAGCGTCACCGTTGCCTGAAGCGTAAGCGTCAGTCATTGCTGTGATAGCTGCAGTTGCCTTGTCCTGAGCGTCTGATCCGTAGTATTCAGCTTCGTCGAATACTTTCTGGAGGGCAGCTGTGAGTTCGTCGATCTGAGCCTTGTATGCGTCAGCACCTGCGCCCTGATAGAAGAGACGGAAGTTGTCGAAGATTACCCAACCGGTCTTTACGTCGTTCTTGATACCGATGCGAACGCTGTCGCCATCATTTGCAACTGTGAAGTAGAGTTCTACTACATAGTCCTGGTGATCGTTGTTGTAGAAGTGGTAGTTCGCACCTGGCATTCCGTTTGGAATGTAAGCGGGAGTTTCATCGGTTCCGACATTTTTATCGTCCCACCATGTTCCGTCAGAGAACAATTGGTCTGTAGAAGCATACTTGTAGATGTGGTTCACCTTTGTCTGAGTGCCATTAGCATACAGAACCGCGAAGATGTTTGCATCGCCATAATTTGCGTAGTCTGAAGCTGCATTGCTGGCTCCAGTGTAAGAGCCTACTCCATCGTTGCGCTCGAATGCCTGACAAGTCAGTTTGTAGCTTCCCTTTGGCATGTTAGGAATAACCTGGTACATATCGAATACAGCCCGATAAACTTCTGCATTACCTGAGGTCAGTTCCACTCCAGCAAGAGTTCCAGCTGTATTTTCGTTGATACCGCCCCATGCAGGAGATGCGCCTGTTGTGCTCCATCCCGAGAACTTAGTGTCGAAGTCTGGGTTGGTGATAAGAGCTGTCAGCTCGTCACCATCCTCGGCATTTGCAGTGATGTAGTTGATGATCACGTCGTTCATCTGCTTCTCTGCAGCTGCGATGTATTCAGAAGTAGCAGTCCCGTCGTTGTATGCTTCTTCCCACTCCATGTAGAGGTCGCCGAGAAGGTCGCTTACACCTGCGAACTTGGTCTCATTAAATACTTCCTGCTTAGTCTGGTTTTCTTCCATGTAGCCAGCTAATTCAACGTATTCAGTAATAGAAAGGTCGAGTGCCTTGACTGCAGCTGTCAATGACTCTTTTATTGCCTGATAGTCAGCTGTTGCATTCTTTGCCTCGTCAAGAATCTTTGAATACTCAGCCTTTACATCAGCGTTTGCAATAACATCGTCAAGAGATGGATATTTAGCTTCAGCTGATTTTACAGCTGCATCGAGAACCACCTTGTATGGGTCTTCTGTGACTTCTCCATAATAAACGAGTGTGAAGTTGTCACCGCCGATCCAGTTGGCTGAAGTATTGCTTGTGCGCAGACCCATTTTGATGTCACCGCCACCACTGATGAATGTCAGTTCGAAACGCTCTGGAACGCCGTTGCCTGTAGAAATGGCTGTGTACATGTCAATGCCACCGCCAGTTGCAAACAGCTGAACACCTTCTACTGGGCTTGAATTGCCATCCTGGTTGACAGCGATGAAATCACCGGTAAGAACATACTTGCCGGCTGGCAGGCCAGTGATAGTCTGGCTCAGTTCTGCATCACCGATAGCACGGTATTTACGGTTCTTGTTGAATGTTGTTCCTTCTCCAGCCCATGCCTCGATGAATCCGCTTATTGTTACATCGCCGTTAGTATAAGAAGTGCTCTGATAACCGATATTTGAGGCAGATGTGCCTTTTACGAATGTGCAAGTCCAGCCAGTGGTGTTTCCTGTAGAGAAGTCTGGATTTGTCAACAAGCTTGTAGCGTCCTTTGGATGATCCTCAGAGGCACCGTCAAGGACAGCTATAACATCCATACTGCGTACTGCATTCTGGAGTTCTGTTTTTGCAACTGAAATGTCATCGGAAGTGAAGCTATCCTGCAGAAGAACTGCCTTCTCAGCCGATGCGTCAATGCTTGGATAAGTCGTTGCAACTTCTGCGATATACAGACTCAGGTCAATTGCAGACTGAAGTACAGCTTTGACCGAATCAAGTTCTGCCTCAGTTGAAGCTGTATTGTTGTAAACGGCGTTTATACCGGCAAGATTGATGTCGGCATTGTGTGCCTTTGCACTGTCAATTACAACTTCAAGTCCTTTCGCAGCGAAGTAAGCTGCATACTGGTCAGCCATTGCTTCATAAACCTCTGGGGCAATTAGTTGCCAGTCAACCTGATACTGGTGACCAGCCACAACGTCAGTAATGTCCAGGAGCGGTGAAATCGGACCATTGATTGCAGCACCATCATATTGATCGAAACCAATGTAGCAAGATGGATAGCCACTCTTGCTGAACTCCGGATTGGCGTCAGCTCCGACAATACGGTAAACATTATTGCCTTGGTCCTCAATCTCAAACATATAGTTTGCTTGTGTGCCGCGGTCTACAAACATTTGTGTTTCAGAGTCAATGAAGAGTTTCTTCCAACTCTTCTTGATTAATGAAGAGTCGTTGATAAGATAGGTCTTCCCATCCCAAGCATCATCTACCAGATACTTTGAGAAGTAGACCTTTAATGCTGGAGTTCCGATACTTGCCTGAGTTCCCCATGCGTTGCCTTCTGTGAAGAAAGCCTGTGCATCTTTGTTGTAGAGGTAATAGTAATGATATTCATCATCACTCGATACCTCAAATGAAGTCGTAGAAGCAGGCACTGGACGAGTCCACTGTGCAAAAGCTGCTACACTCATCAACAACGTCGAGCACAACAAAAGTAATTTTTTGTTCATACTGTTAATGTTTTAATTAGTAATAAGTTAATAATATAAAATATGTTGTATATAATAATCTCATCTTCACCACTATCACTTCTGCTTTGAGAGACTGGCATACCCACGAAGAGCGCTTATCTAAACTTGAGGCAAAAACCCAAACACCCGAGAGAGTCTACATCCATATTTGAATGGTGTAAGTTTTAGTCATTGGTGTTACTCCACAAAGGGATTTCAATCGCAAAGATACTTGTTTTTCTTTATAGCGCAATCTTTTTTTTGAAAAAAAATGATGCATCCTCGATACTTTTATTTGAGCCAATCAATTTTTAGTGCCGGAACCGGGGATTTTTGCTCTCTGACTGGAAAAAACTTTTTTCCTGACTGGGAAAATAATTTTCTCTGACTAGAAAAAAATCGGGGCCTTCCGGTCGCCCCTTGCGGATGACCTGGAGAAAAGCGGACGAGAGATGAGATTCGGGACGGATGACAGTCGGGAAAAACAACCTACAAAGTTGCAAAAATGCAGAAATCGTACAAAAAGGCATTGCTAGCATAAAAATAATGCAGAAAATTTTGTGGCATAACTATTTTTTCTCTACTTTTGCTTTCAGTTTTATATAATAACGCAAAAAGTCATGGTAAAATTAGATTTGTTAGACAAGAAGATACTAGAGCTTATCTCTGTTAACGCACGCATGCCGTTCAAGGATGTAGCAGCAGAATGTGGTGTATCACGCGCTGCCATCCATCAAAGAGTACAGAAACTGATTGAGTCGGAAGTCATCACCGGTTCCGGATTCTATGTAAATCCGGAGAAACTGGGCTACACCACCTGCACCTTCATCGGAGTGAAGATCGAGAAAGGTGTTCTCTACAAGCAGGTAGTGGAGGAAATCAAGAAGATCCCAGAGGTTGTGGAATGCCACTGCACTACAGGTCAGTACTACATCTTCATCAAGATGTATGCAAAAGACAACAACCAGTTGATGGACCTCCTCAGCAATAAGATCCAGACTATCACCGGTGTGGACTCAACTGAGACCCTCATCTCTCTGGACCAGACCATCAAGCGCCAAGTGCCTATCAACATCAGGAAATAGGCTAAGCGGCAAACATGTATTTCGAAGGGCTGCTGATAGGAATCAGCACATTTCTGATCATCGGAATCTTCCATCCGATAGTGATAAAGACAGAATACTACACAGGCACACGGTTTTGGTGGCTGTTTCTGGTTTTCGGCATAGCAGGCATCACTGCCTCGCTGTTCATCGTCAGCACGTTTTGGGCATCACTGTTGGGAGTGTTCTCGTTCTCCTGCCTTTGGAGTATCAAAGAACTTTTCGAGCAGGAAGAGAGAGTGAAGAAAGGATGGTTCCCGAAGAATCCCCAACGTACGTACAAGTTCTGAACAGCTGACTTCGGCATGAAGCGGGCCAAACCAAAGTGTGTGTTTGACTGTGGAAATCCACATCAAACACACCTTATTATATATATGGGCCGACTCAGTATTATATATGGTCTGACTCCGTTATATGTAGAAGCAGGTTCTATTAGACATGGAGGCTGGCGTCAAACATGCATAAAGACATAGGCAGACCGCAGTTTTCATGCAGATTATTCACTTTCCGCCATTCAAGTCCTTGAAATCTGAGAAATTTTTCATATCTTTGCGTTTGATTATTGAAAGAAGCCGTATGAAATTTCCATTGAAGCAAAAAGCCAAGACCAAAAGTCAGAAGCAGAAAGGTCATGCACTGAACATTCTCCTCCTTAAAATTGCCATCGTAATATTCACGACTGCAGTAATCGTCTACTTCCTGCCACGCACAAGCGGATTCAACTATTCATACGAACTGAACCAACCGTGGCACTACGGTACGATGATTTCAACGCAGAAGTTCAATATCCAGATGAGCGATTCCACCCTGGAGCTGAAGCGCGACAGCATAGCCCGTTACTTCATGCCATATTTCAATCGCGACGGAAACGCAGAGGCTGCTGCAAAAAGTCGGCTGGAAAGTCTCGACTGCAGTCAAAGCCTGAAAAAGCACGTGGCAGAGATGTTCGACAGCGTCTACCAGCATGGAGTGATGCAAAGCACCGACTACGACAGTCTCAAAGCCATCGGCACAAGCTACATACGAATCATTCAGGACAATCATGCTACACTCATACCGATCGACCAGGTGCTGACACTGCACGACGCCTACCATTTCATCGTACACCACGACGAGAATGGTTTTCCGCCATCAGAAATCAGCAAGCTCAATATCAACACTATACTCACTGAGAACCTGCAGTACGAGTCGATGAAATCGCAGGAAGAACTGGAAGGCGAATACGATGCGATTACATCGAACATAGGATTTGTGAGAGTGAACGAAAAAATCGTGGACAGAGGCGAACTGGTGACAGAAGAAATCTACCAGAAACTGAAATCCTACGAAGCCGTGATGGAGAAGCAACAGAACGAGAGCAGCACATCGGCAATACTGATTTGGGGACAAGCCGCAATCGTGGCGTTCATCATTGGCATTCTTATTACCTACCTCTCCGTGTTCCGTCACGATTACATCGAGAACACACGGTGCGCAGTCCTGCTCTTCTCGCTCATCACCCTGTTCTGCGTCATTGCATCACTGATGGTAGCCCGGCATTTCTTCCATGTGTTCATCATCCCATGTTGCATGGTGCCGATAATCATACGCGTGTTCATGGATTCGCGCACAGCCCTCACCTTCCACGTGTGCATGGTTCTGCTCATGTCGCTGGCCCTCACCAATCCTTACGAGTTCATCTTCTTCCAGATGACGGCTGGATTCATGGTGATCCTCAACCTGAGGGAGCTCAATCAACGATCGCAGATCATCCACACAGCAATCATTGCCACAGTCACTTACTGTGCCGTGTACACAGCCTTCGAGTTCGCAGCAGGCGCTGTAGTAAGCGACCTCGACAGGAGAATCTACATCTACTTCTGCGTCAACGGTCTGCTTCTTCTCTTCATCTATCCGCTGTTCTGGGTGATGGAGAAAGTGTTCGGCTTCATCAGCGACGTGACACTCGTGGAACTCTCGAACATCAACAACACGTTGCTGCAGAAAATGTCGGAGGAAGCGCCCGGCACATTCCAGCACTCAATGCAAGTGGCAAACCTTGCATCTGAAGTTGCAAAGAAGATTGGTGCCAACCCGCAGCTCGTGAGAACCGGAGCCTTGTACCACGACATCGGCAAACTGGAACGACCAGTATTCTTCACCGAGAACCAGGCAGGAGGCAATCCGCACAACCATCTGAATCCGAAGAAGAGCGCAGAGGTCATCATCTCGCACGTGACCAACGGACTGATGCTTGCCGAGAAATACAATCTGCCAGAGCAGATAAAAGGGTTCATCCGCACACACCACGGACTTGGCAAGACTAAGTATTTCCTCATTACCTATAAGAACGAACATCCCGACGAGGAAGTGGATGAATCACTGTTCCAGTACCCGGGACCAAACCCACAGACCAAAGAACAAGCCATCCTCATGATGGCAGACGCAGTGGAGGCGGCATCGCGAAGCCTCAAGGAATACACCGAGGAAACCATCAGCAACATGGTGGACAACATTGTCGACGGGCAGTTGAACGAAGGATTCCTCAGGGAATGTCCAATCACATTCAAGGACATAGCCGATGCAAAAGAGATTTTCAAGGAAAGGCTCAAGACCATCTACCACACACGCATTTCCTATCCGGAACTAAATAAAAATGCAGGTGCGAGCAATAAAAAGGCAGACAATTAGTTAGATTAGTTAATGAAAAGAAGATTCACGACAATAATCACAGTGCTTGCCCTGAGCATTCAGGCAGTCCAAGCCCAGTGGGATGTGCAGTACTCCGACTTCACCGCACTGAAATCCTTCTACAACCCTGCCGTGGCAGGAACGGAAGGAATGCTGGACGTGGCTCTTGCCTACTCGCTCCAGATGGTTGGGTACGACAACGCACCGCGCACCATGTATGCAGGAGCAAGCATGCCGGTCTACTTCCTCAGTCCGCGCCACGGAGCCGGCGTAAGTTTGCTGAGCGATGACATCGGAATCTTCAAGACAACGCAGATATCAGTGCAGTATGCCTTCAACGTGAAAATCGGACAGAAAGGACGGCTGGCACTGGGCGTGCAGGGTGCGATGATGAGCGAAACCATCGACCCAGGTGACATGATTCTGGAAGATGCGTCCGACCCGGCATTCCCCTCTTCGTCCACCGACGGAAAGACAGTCGACCTTGGTGCAGGACTCTATTACTACAGTCCGAAACTATGGATTGGATTGTCCGGCCAGCATCTGATGTCGCCCACAATCAATATGGGCGAGAAGTACGAAGTAGAGGTCTCACGCGTATTTTATTTTATGGCAGGAGGCAATATAAAGATAAAAAACACGTTATTATCTCTACAGCCAGCCTTGATGGTGCAGTCCGACCTGCAGTCGTGGAGAGAAGACATACAGTGCAAATGCACCTATGAATTCGAGGCAAGACAGTTCTATGCAGGCATCGGCTACAGCCCCGACATCTCCGTCACCGCAATGATTGGAGGAGTTTTCCATGGAATACAGCTTGGCTATTCCTACCAGATGTACACCCAGGGAGTTGGCTTGCAAAACGGTTCGCACGAAATCGTGCTGAAATACAAGACGAACCTCGACCTGTTCAAGAAAGGCAAGAACTTGCACAAGAGCGTGAGATTCCTGTAAGCCGGCAAACAGAGAGGCAAGGCTACGCAAGAACAAAGAGATGTACGCAAGAACAAAGAGACGAACGTAAAGACATTAAGATAAAAAGAGAGAAAGAGAATATATGAGAAAAGGATTATTTGCAGTAGGCATTTTGGTTCTATCCACCATTGTCGTTTCATGTATGAGCAGCAAAGGCGGCAACGCTGATGCCATGGGCGGAGAAGTGACAGGCGTGGGAGGCACATCCATCTCCGAACCTGCACCCTACGGAATGGTGCTCATCAAACGAGGTTCACTCAAGATGGGTACAGACAAGATCGACAGCCTTTGGGGAAAGAAAATGCCAGAGAGGGAAATCTCTGTAGATGCATTCTGGATGGACGAGACTGAAGTCTCAAACTCCAAATACCGCCAGTTCGTGCAGTGGGTGCGCGACTCTATCCTTCGCGAACGACTTGCCGATGCAGGCTACGATGAATACAGAATAGAGGAAGACAAGAACGGTGACCCAATCACTCCACACCTCAACTGGGCAAAAGCCCTGCCGTGGAGAAATCCCGACGAGCAAGAGACCGAGATTCTGAACAGTGTCTACACCTACCATCCGTTCGACGGCTCAAAGATGCTGGATGCCAGCCAGATGAACTACCGCTATGAGACATTCGACTATGCGATGGCTGCAAAGCGCAAATACCGTCTGAACCCAGAGGAAAGAAACCTCAACACGGACATTGCCACCGACCCGAATGAAGTGGTGATGATTTCAAAAGACACAGCATACATCGACGACGAAGGACGAATCCACCGTGAGACAATCACACGTCCGCTCTCAAGCATGTGGGACTTCGTGAACACTTATATCGTAAACGTATATCCCGACACAACATGCTGGGTCAACGATTTCCAAAACGCAGAGAACGAAATCTACATGCGACTCTACTTCAGCCACCCCAACTACAACGAATATCCGGTTGTGGGAGTGAATTGGGAACAGGCAAACGCCTATTGCAACTGGAGAACCGACTACCTGATGCGTGGACTTGGGGCAAATGCCAAGTTCGTACAAAGATATCGTCTCCCGACCGAAGCCGAATGGGAATATGCGGCACGAGGCAAGGAAGGCAACGAACTGCCGTGGGAAAACGAAGACGTGAAGAGCGACAAAGGCTGCTACTATGCGAACTTCAAGCCCGACCGAGGCAACTACACCAAAGACGGAAACCTCATAACATCAAAGGTCGGCATCTACTCAGCCAATTCCAACGGACTCTTCGATATGGCTGGCAATGTGGCCGAATGGACTTCCACCATCTACACCGAAGCAGGAATCCTGTCGATGAGCGACATGAACCCTACACTCACTTACAATGCAGCAATCGAAGACCCATATGCGTTGAAGAGAAAATCCGTGCGCGGAGGTTCATGGAAAGACCCTGAAAGCTTCATCAAGTCAGCTTGGCGTACATCCGAATACCAGAATGTAGGCAGGTCATTCATCGGATTCCGGTGCGTGAGAACCCAGGTAGGCACTGCTTCAAAGCAGAAGAAATAAGAGAAAGCAAAAGATATAAGAGAACGATCTATCGCGGAAGAAACAAGTAGGAAACTGATTGCAGAAGAAAGACAAACTAAAGGTTTACTACAAGCGGAAGAAACAAGCGGCAGACCCCTTAATAATATAGAAACAGAGAAATAACAAATACATAAACGATACTGAAGAATGGCTCGAAAGAAAAATATAATCTCCAGGATGCAGACCTGGATGGACAGCAGACCAGGACAGATGTTCCTGAATTATGCATACAGTTGGGGTGCGTCAATCGTGATTCTGGGTGCACTGTTCAAGTTGACCCACATCGCAGGAGCAGACCTCATGCTTTTCCTCGGAATGGGAACAGAAGTGTTCGTCTTCTTCCTCGCCGGATTCGAACGTCCATACGATGAAGTCAAGCCCGAGAACAAGGACAAGGCAGGGGAAGCCGGGGAGGCAGCAGATGCAGTTGCTGGTGATGTTGCAGGTGATGCCATGGGCAATGTGGCAGGTAATGTTGCAGGCAACGCAACAGTTGTCATCGGAGGCGGAATTCCATCCGGAAGTTCAGTCCCAGCCGGAGGTACCACAATCATCATGGGAGGCAATGCAGAACAAGTCCCAGCCGAAAACGCAGAAGGAACAATCGACCCGGCACAATTGGCAAGCGCCATTGCCACTTCTCCAGCCATGTCGTCAGTACAGTTTGCAGGCATGTGCCCAGAGATGCAGGAAGCAACCCAGACATATGTAGAACAGTTGAAGGAACTCACCGAAATCCTCAAGAAAGTGGCAGAGCAGTCAGCACGGCTCACACGCGACTCCGAGGAGATGGAGACCATGAACCGCACACTCACCGGAATCAACCGCTTCTACGAGATGCAGTTGCGCAGCGTAGGCACACAGAGCGCTACAATCGACACAGTAAACGAGCAGACAAACAAACTCGCAGCCCAACTGGAAGAGCTCAACCGACTCTATACACGTATGGTTGAAGCTCTGAAAGTGAATATAACAGGTCCAGCAACAAAGAGTGAATAAGGAAAGACATGGCAGTAAGAAAACGAAAACTATCTCCACGTCAGAAAATGATCAATTTGATGTACGTCGTTCTGATGGCAATGCTTGCATTGAACATCAGTTCGGATGTGCTCAATGGATTTTCACTCGTAGACGAAGGACTTAACCGGACAAAGCAGAATGCCACTTCCCAGAACGAGACCCTCTACAAGGCTCTGGAAGATGCAATGAAGACGAATCCGGAGAAGACCCGCGAATGGTACGAGAAAGCCCAGCTGGTTCACTCCAAGTCCGACTCTCTCTATCAGTTCGCAGAAAGTCTGAAGTGGGACATCGTGCATGAAGCAGACGGAGACGACGGCGACATACACGACATCAGCAGGAAAGATAACCTGGAGGCAGCTACCCATGTAATGCTCGCCCCGGGGATAGGCAAAGGCAAGAAGCTGTATGCCGCAATCAATTCATACAGAGAATACATCACGAAGATGATCAACGATGCAGGTATGAAGAAGATTGTGTCCGACAACCTCTCCACCGAAGTGCCGGCCAAAGGCAAGCTCCTGGGCAAGAACTGGCAACAATACATGTTCGAAAACACACCGGCAATTGCATCAGTCACCCTCCTCTCCAAACTGCAGAGCGACGTGAGAAGTGCAGAAGGCGTGGTGCTCCACCAGCTTGTGTCAAACATCGACATCAAAGACGTGAGAGTGAACGAAATCAACGCATACGTGATTCCTACTTCACAGACAGTGGTGAGAGGCGGTAAATTCTCCGCACAAATCATCATGGCAGCAGTCGACACGACAGCACGTCCGGATATCTACATCGGCAACACCCTGCTCAAGTCTGGCAACGGACACTACGAAACCGTCTGCAATTCCACCGGAGAATTCACCCTCAAGGGCTATCTGTTGATGCGCAATGGCAACGGTGAAACCATCCGCAGAGAGTTCGTCCAGCCCTACACAGTGGTGGAACCAACGGCTACAGTATCTGCCACTATGATGAACATGCTCTATGCTGGCTATCAGAACCCAATCAGCGTAAGCGTACCGGGAGTGCCGGTCAACAAGATTAGCGCAACGATGACGGGCGGTTCGCTCACCAAGAAAGGTGACGGACAGTACATCGCAGTGCCGTCGAAAGTAGGCGAAGACGTGATTATCACCGTCACTGCCGAGAACGAAGGCAGACAGCAGGAGATGGGCAAATTCACTTTCCATGTAAGGAAATTGCCCGACCCTACAGCCTACATAAGCTACAAAGACAAAGAAGGAAACGCAAGCAGATACAAGGGGGGACAGCCCATCAGTCTGGCAACATTGCTGAAAGCAGCGGGAATCAATGCTGCGATTGACGACGGACTTCTCGACATCGAGTTCAAGGTGACTTCATTCGAAGCAACATTCTTCGATGGAATGGGCAACGCAATACCCGAGGTATCGAAATCATCGAGCTTCACCGACCGCCAGCGCGAGATGTTCCGCAAACTCAAGCGAGGCAGGAGATTCTACATTTCCCGTGTACACGCCGTAGGTCCCGATGGAATCGAACGTGTGTTGCCAACAGCAATGGAGGTGATAGTAAACTAACGAATTGACCGCAAAAAAAGGAAACGAGGATATTCGTAAACCAACAAGAACTTTCCAAGAGTATAAGTACAGACATGAAAAGAATAATAATAACAGCATTGATTGGGTTGGGACTTGTGATTAGCGCAAGTGCACAGCCTGCCAAGAGCCGCATTGCGGAAAACGCTGCAAGGTCGGGCGCAAAGACTGGCACAAAAGCCGGATCCAAGACATCAAACCAAGCCACAAGCAGGGCAAGCCTGATGTTCCCCACATCAGTCAGCATGCCCGAGGACGTAGTGTGGCGACGCGACATCTACAGAGAGTTGGACCTGAGGAAAGACGAGAATGCACCGTTGTATTATCCGGTGGAACCGACTGACGGACGCGTCAACCTATTTACAGTCCTCTTCCAGTTGCTCAATGTCGGCAAGATTCCCGCATACGTCTACGACATCAACGGCACAGAGAACTTCACAAAGGAAAACCGCATGCATTTCAAGGACATGCTCGACCGCTACGAAATCCCCTACGAGATAGAAGGCAACAGCATCAAGGTCGACCAAAGCAGAATCCCGTCGGAGGAAGTGTTGAGCTACTTCGTGAAGGAAAGCAACTACTTCGACCAAAACACTGCCACCTACCACAGTCGCGTGGTTGCCATCTGTCCGGTGCTTCACCGAAACGCAGACATCTTCACGATGGGCGACGAGGAAGGCAGCACCAAATATCCGCTGTTCTGGGTAAAGATTGAAGACATCGAGCCTTATCTGAGCCAACACATGGTGATGACAAGCAACATCAACAATGCAGCAACCATGTCGATGGCGGACTTCTTCGACACCAACCAGTACAAAGGCAAAATCTACATGACGACCAACATGCAAGGCAAGTCACTTGCACAGACAGCCGCCAGCGATTCAGCCCTTGTCAAGGAGCAGAAACACATCGAGAAGCAAATGAAAGACTTCGAAGGACATATCTGGGCAACTCCAGTCGACTCGGCAGAACTTGCCAAGCGCGATTCCATCGCGGCAGCCGAGGCAAACAGCAAGAAGGTAAAGAAAACAACTACAAGAACCTCACGCGCTGCAGTACGAAGCACAAGCAAGGCTGATAAAAGCACCAAGAGCAGTTCTTCTTCTGGCAGCGCAGCCCCAAGAGTTTCAGTAAGGCGACAGAGGCACTAGCCTGAACGTGACGGAGAAAAGAGTCAGAGACACTAAGCCGGACCATCCGCAAGGAAGTCCGGCTTTATTTTTGCATTTCGGAGAGATCTGAATAGGAGTCAGCTCTCTCCGAGAGCGTAGACGATGACACTCGAGCATAGCTCGCAATATTTACATCGCGCTAATTTCCACGCTCGCTATGTGCTCCCTCTCTACGGGAGAGCGTTGGAGAGAGGTTCCCTAGTTTAGGCTCCTTAGTTGATAGCCTAATTCCTAATACCTAGAAAACAAGAGAAACAAAAGGAAACAATATCTCATTAAAGTACTCTATTACAAAGGCTTTGCGAAATTCTATTGATCCCTTTGACTTCCTTGAAATTCCTTATAATTATCACTTTTTGTTACCCGTATTTGTTTCTTTCTCGACTATTTATTGCATCCTTGCACCCGAAATAAACTAGCAAAGATAAGGGAATGAAGACAACTACCAACCGCAAGCCACAGAAGCAACTTGCCGCCATGAGGTTCAAGCCTCTCAAGGACGGCAGGCAACATATCTATCTTGACATCTATAAGGATGGCAAGAGAAAATATGAGTTTCTCAAACTTTACCTTCTTCCTGAGTCAGACAACGAGGCGAAGAAAGCCAATGCCAAGACCATGAAGGAGGCAGAGGCTATCCTCAAAACTCGCATACGCGAACTGAAGAAAGTTCCCGAGGAGAACAAGCATCTCAAGAAAGAGGTGGAACTCCCCAAGGACGAGATGTTTCTGCTCGACTGGAGAAAGGAGTTTGAGGAGTTGCAGCGCAGACGTGGCGTAAAGAATTGCGAGAGGACAAGAAGTTTTGGAGCTGCCATCAAAGACTTCGGCAGAAATCCACGGCTCAAGGATATAGACAAGTCTTTCTGTCTGGCATACATTGACTTCCTTCGTGGCTACACCAAGAAGGATGGTTCCGATTATAGTGTCAAAACCAAATTTGATTTGTTCGAGTATCTGAACAATGCCATCAACACTGCTATCCAACAGGAGATACTGACTTCCAACCCCATCAACAAGATCGACAGATCGGAGCGCATCAGGCGCAAGGAGAGCCAACGGGATTTCCTGACCATTGACGAGGTGAAGCAGCTCATTGCCACTCCATGCGACAACCCGGAAGTGAAGCAGGCTTATCTTTTCGCCTGCAGTTGTGGCCTCCGGCTTGGAGATGTGCTCAACTTGAAGTGGAAAGACATATCCGAGGACAACGGCACATGGCGAGCATCCATTCTGATGCTGAAATCGCAGCGGCCTTTGTATATTCCTTTGGGAGAACAAGCGCGCAAGTGGATGCCGATGCAAGGCGAAGACGGTCCAGATGATAATGTATTCAAGATAAGGCAGTCTGTTGTCAATGAAAACCTGCAATCTTGGGCGGAAGCAGCTGGCATAACCAACAAGCCGGCATACCTTCGCCACGATGCTGCTCACACTGGGTGCTGACATTTATACCGTCTCGAAACTGCTGGGGCATACGAGTGTCAAGACAACCCAGATATATGCCAAGATAGTCAACAAGAAGCGTGATGATGCAATCGGACTTATCGACAAGGCATTTGCAGAGGCATAACAATATTACCAATGTCTGGGGACATAATTTGCGTATTTGCAACCAACAAGCCACAAGAATGTTAAAATACTAACAAACATGTAACTTTCCTTGTAATTGTTTCTTGTTCACGAAACATTATTTGTAACTTTGCACCAATTATAATAAGCGTATGTCACAAAACATCTTCAAACTCGTCTTGACCGACGAGGCCCAAAACTTCATTGAAGGTTTACCCGAAGCGGTATCCTACAAGATATTCTACAACATCAAGCGTGTTGCAGGAGGGGAACGCAACAAGGAACTTTTCAAGAAGCTTGAGAACTCAGAGATATGGGAATTCCGTACGCTTTACAACAAGACTGCCTACCGTCTGTTTGCTTTTTGGGATAAAGACGAAGAAACTTTGGTGATTGCCACTCACGGCATCATCAAGAAAACTCAGAAGACCCCATCCGAGGAAATAGCGAAGGCAGAAGCAATAAGAAAAGAATATTTCAAAAACAAATGACTATGGCACAGATGAATCTTACTCCGTTGGATGATGTACTTGACAAGCATTTCGGCAAGGTCGGTACTGCAAAGCGCGATGCTTTCGAAGCTGATGTTGACGAGGCATTGCATGCATACCGCTTGGGCGAGGCCATCAAGAAAGCACGCCTTGAACAGAACCTCACACAAGAGGAACTTGGTGAGCGCATCGGCGTGAAGCGTGCACAAATCTCACGTTTGGAGAGGGGCTACAGTATCACCATCCCCACCATGCGCAGAGTGTTCCGCGCACTAGGCGTTATGACTGCAACCATCGACTTGGGCGTTGCAGGCAAAGTTGCCCTTTGGTAACAAACATGGAATAGCCGCCACTAACATACTCCGTTTGTCCACTTCGGCAAACATTCCTTAACTTTTGCGAAGGAGCCATATTGCTAAAATTCAGCAACATGGCTCCTTCGCTTTTTCTTTGTCCCCACTTTCTCCCCCGATTGTGCCCCTCTGAAACAGCGGTACCTTTGCAGCGTCAACAAAGGAAGTCAAAACAAGCCCTTTACAATGGCAAGAACAATAGTGAAACAATAAGAACCGAAACGATATGCAAGAGAGAACACTACTCACTACCGAAGAGGCTGCAAGCTACATGGGCATCAAGAAATCGTATCTCCACAAACTGATGATGAAGAAGGATATACCGTTTTTCAAGCCCAACGGCAAGCTATGCTATTTCGACCGACAAGACCTCGATAAGTGGATGCGACGCATACGCATTGCCTCCAACCAAGAGATAGACAGTCAGGCGCAGGGCTATATCCTCAAGAAGGAAATGCTCGGCAAATGACTTAGTATTCACCTTTTATTATTTACCACATGCAAGAACAAGTTTCAAGCAAGGCGCAGGACAACAAGGTTGTTGCTGCACCAGAGAGTGTCAACACGAGTACCAACAACGAATCTGCAAGCGACGGCAAAGGCAAGCGCACGGAGTGCAAGACCCAGGCGCAAATCGTTGTGGAGTTCCTTTCCCGTCTCGGTGCATACGAGGCAGATGCCATCCGCATTGCCCTTGCACTCGGCAAGGAGACTGCTATCACACAGTCGCTCAGTCAGGAAGATAAACTCTGCATCAACCGCTATCTCAACGTGGGACTGCAGAGTGGCAATGTCACTGCAGAGCGTGTTGCTAGCCACCGCACCATGCGTGCAATCAAGTTGGTGGAACGACTCATCGAGTATGCCGACAAGAGCCAACTCACCAAGGCCAACTTTGCACTCGCGATGATTGCCATGGATGCGCAGGATGTGGAGAACGCACGCAAACTGCTTGCACAAGGAAGACAAGGTTGATGCAAACTGCTTGCAAAGCCAGTCCAACCCGATGTAAGTGCATTGCGACCAACAATGCGACCATTAATGCAACCTGTTTGCAGGAACGATGCACCACCCATGTCGGGCACATGACCGGTGCATCTCCTTACTCGCTCTGGTTCCGGCCTCCCGGTCCCTTCTTTTCTTCCCTTTTGTCCGATATCTGCCACAAGATGCCCGGTCAATCGTCCGGCACCAAAACTGGCTAACGAAATGAGGCTTTCGCCGCGTTTGTCTGACGATAAAAGGGAAGTTTTTTAGGGTGACTGGAGCAAGTATAGGTTTTTCGTCCCTCAAAACCGCGGCCCTAAAGCCGGAATTTGCCAGTATCTAACGAACAGTCAAATGCCAATGAATACCCAGTCACCCAAAACTCCCTCGCCCCGTCCTGACCATATGCCAAGCAAGGGCGGACGGCCTAAGAAACCGCTCAATGAGCGCCGATACCATGTCGTGAAGGTCGGTTTCGACAGCCTGAATTTTTCCAAGCTGAAGCAACTGCAGCAGAGCGAGGGCAAGTCGCTCTCAGAACTTGTCTATGAGTTTGCCGTCAACGGCTACATCAAGGAAGCCCTGCCGCAGGAGGTGGTTAAGGACATCCGGGCGTTGGCTGGTATGGCGAATAACCTCAACCAACTTGCACATGAGGCGCACATTGCAGGTTACATCGATGTACATAGTCGAAACAAAGAACTTGCAAAGCGAATCGACAGGCTATTGCAACGGCTTGCAGAAAAGATGTAGGGGAATTGAAAAATGAGGGTATACCTCAATAGGCTGCGAAGTGCACCTCATCGCCTCACGAGGTGCACCTCATCGTTCATCGAGGTACACCTCTTCCGGCATCGAGGCTATACCATGAATGCAGTGCAGTGCATCGACCATCGCAATGCTGTGCATCAGCCAACGCAGTGCTTTGCATTTGGCATCGCATTGCACTGCGTTAACTCAACAAAAGTCAGAACAACAATGATAGCAAAACTCAACCAAGGCACAGACTTCGGCGGACTCGTCAACTATGCCAACGACATCAGGCAGAAGGATACCAACATCATTGCATCCGATGGCGTAAGTCTGACCAATAACAAAACCATCGCATCAAGTTTCAAGTTGCAGGCATGTGGCAATCCGAAGGTCAAGAAATACGTAGGTCATGCCATGCTCAGTTTCTCACCCAAGGACAAACCGAAGCTTAGCGATGCCTTTGTGGAGAAGATTGCCAAGGACTATCTGCAACGCATGGGAATCGTCAACACGCAGTTCGTCATCTTCCGCCATCACGACCAACCGCACGACCATGTGCATATCGTTTACAACCGGGTGGACAACGACGGCAACGAGATAACGACTGACACCAACTTCCGTAAGTCAGCAGCCATCACGCAAGCACTCACTCGTGATTATGGATTGACGTTTGGACGAGGCAAAGACAATGTTAGGCGCAGCAAACTGAAAGGCAAGGACGCTGTGAAGTACCGTATCTATGACATTGCCGGCAGTGTACTGTTCTACAAAGAGCCTGTTACTCTCAAACAATTTGCAAAGGAACTCGCAGAGCAAGGCATTACACTTACAGAGCGGAAGGATGATAATGGCAAAACCATCGGAATCATCTTTACCATGGACGGGATGTCGTTTGCAGGAAGCAAGATTGACAAAGACCTGTCGCTTGCAAATGTCATGCAGATGATAAACTCTTACCGTCGTCTCAATCCTGATCAGGCAATGTTTCAGGATGCAAAAGACAAATGCCCGGATAATGCCAGACCATCTATCGTGCATACAAGTGGCGGCAACACGAAAATAGAATACTTTCAAAACCCCGAGCCTTCCGATTCGGATATTGTCCATTTTATCGAAAACTCTGAAATGACAAGCAATACCACAAGCATTGTTTCCAACATTGCCGATGCTGCAATGGAAGTCATTCTGCAACCGACAGTTGCGCCAACGCCGTCAGTTGGTTGCGGAAGCAGTAACAGACTTGATGACGATGACAAGAAGAAACGCAAGAACAAAAACCAATCAGCGCCGAAATTCGGCAGAGGAAGAAGATAAAAAAAGGAGAAACTGATATGAACAAGAAATGTACACCACTCAAGAATGTCAAGTTAGACGAACAACTGAAAGCACAAGCGCCATTTGTCATAACCGATGAAATGCGCGAAGCATTTCACTCTGTCGCCAAGGAAACTGCAGACGAATATGCCAAACACATTCCCGAACAGAAGATTGTCCGTCCCAATGTAACGATACAATGCGACGGAACTGTATGCAAGTCTGTGCAAGATAATGTCGGAGAAATCAAGACAGATATCAATGCAATCGATGGCAACATCAATAGCATTGATGGCTCATTGAAAACCATTTCCACCAACTTGTCCCAACGTCCCTGCATGAAATGCGTTCCCAAGGAGTTGTCTGGCTTTTACTTTCACGGACATCACATCATAGCTGGGCATATCTTCGGAGCCTTCGCTTGGTTCGTATTTGTGTTGACTCTTCTAACCATTGACAGTTGCAAGCAACGGTCAGCAGCGGATAAGAACATGGAGATGGCAATCCGGTGGCACACAGCCTTCGTCGAGTGTAACCATAAGTACGAGCAACTCATCAAGGAGGTGAAAGACAACTTGCCAAAGAAGAGATCCAGTAAAACAAGCAACCGCAAGTAAAGGCAGGTCCACACTACACTCGTAGTATACCTTCATCCCGTACCTTATTTATTTGACTAACATAATTTCAAAGACAACAATATGAATACGACATCAGTAAGAATCAAATTCCGAGAGTCAACAGTTGACGGTAAAGAAGGTACGCTCTACTATCAAGTGATTCATAACCGCATTGTTCGCCAAATCGGTACCGATTATCATCTTCTGCCAACGGAATGGCATGAAGATGACGAAAACATTGTTCTGAACAAGGCCACCAATACAGAGCGCAATACATATCTGCAAGAACTTGCCGAGCGAATAAGAAGCGACCGACTTCGCTTTTCAAGAATAATCAGCGAATTGGACAACAACGCCATTGGCTATACCGCCGATGATGTTGTTGCAAAGTACAACGAACTGACCTCACGCCAGTCCTTCCAAATCTACATGCAGAGCATCATCAAGCAGCAAAAGACACAGGGTCGGACTCGAACATCCGAGACTTACGCTGCAACTATGAAAAGTTTCATGACCTTTCGAAAAGACAAAGACGTATCATGGGATGAAATTACTCCGGCGCTTGTCAAGTCATACGAGTTATGGCTGAAAATGAAAGGTGTATCATTGAACACTGTATCCTTCTACATGCGCATCCTTCGTGCTGTCTATAACCGAGCCATCAATGAAGGTCTGACCATAGACCAACATCCGTTCAGTCAAGTCTATACCAGTGTGGCGAAGACTGCCAAGCGAGGCATCTCCACTGCCGACATTGCCAAGATAATGAATCTCGACTTATCTGCTTCACCATCAAGAGCCTTTGCCCGAGACATCTTCATGTTCAGTTTTTACACTCGCGGAATGTCACTCATAGACATTGCCAAACTCAAAACGGACAATATCAAGAACGGAGTTCTCACATATCAGCGCAGCAAGACAGGGCAACGAATCTCAGTAAAGTGGCGCAAAGAGATGCAGACTATTGTCGACCGCCATCACCAAGAAGGCAGTGAGCGCCTCCTTCCAATCATAAAGACTGAGAATGACGTCCGCAAGCAATACGACACAGCCCTGCACAAGATAAACTACAACCTGAAGAATATAGGTGAAGCCATCGGTCTCACCATTCCCTTGACCATGTACGTAGCCCGTCACTCATGGGCCAACGCGGCGAGTCGAAACAACATTCCTCTCCACGTCATCAGCCAATGCCTCGGCCATGATTCAGAGCATACCACGCAGATTTACTTATCCAGTATAGACATCAATCAGATGGACGAAGCAAACGAGAAAATCATCAGAAAACTCAAGAGAAATGTTTAGCAAAAATCTCCGTCTCTTATGCAGAGACGGAGATTTGT
>CAVHYP010000003.1:0-36244 GCA_963640465.1 Bacteroidaceae bacterium
ATCGTGGTTGTCGGGCTGAAAGCCCAACTACACCTAGCCCAGGGCAACACCCTGGGTAACGGATACAATACCACCTACCCAGCGCCCTGTAAGGGCAGCTGAATAAAGCAATGAGTATGTAGCTGCCCTTACAGGGCGCACATGAAACGCTGGAAACATATCCCCAGGGTGCCGTTCTTCCGCTATCGCTCCAGAACTCAGCCCTGGGCTGATGGTAGTTGCCCCTTCAGGGCGTCATTGCGAGCTTTGCTCGAATGTCATCGTCTGCGCTCTCGGAGAGAGCTGACTCCTAAGCGTGTGTTGATTTGTGGGCTGCAAACAATACACCCTCCGCATGGCAAAAGTATTACCATCCCATTGATGTTGAAATCATAAAATCGCATAATATTTTGCTGTGTCACAAGATATTCGTAACTTTGCAGCGTGACTATAAAGATATAGCGATATGGTAAGCAAGGATGTGAGGGACATGATCCCTAAGATACAGGAGTTCTTTCGCAGCCAACCGATAAAGAAGGCTTGGCTCTTCGGCTCGTGCTCACGGGGAGAGGAGACTGCGGACAGCGATGTCGACATCCTTGTGGAGTACGACCGCCACGGCGTCAGAATCTCGCTGATGAAGATGGCTGGTATCATGCTGGAACTGGAAGACATGCTTCATCGTAAGGTTGACGTGGTGGAACTTGAGCGCCTCCTCCCCTTCGCACAGGAGACCGCCAATAAGGATAAGCTCTTGATATATGAGAGAAACGGTTAGGAACAACGGTCGTCTGGCACATATCCTTGATGCCATAGACGGCATTGAGGAGTATCGGGCACAATACACATTTGAGGACGTGAGCAGTAACAAGCTCATTTTCTATGGCTTTACGAAATTCGTTGAGATTATCGGTGAAGCTGTGTATATGTTGTCTGACGAGTTCCGCACAGAACACAGTGATGTCAACTGGCGTCAGATAGAGCGGATGCGGCATGTCCTCGTCCACGGTTACTATACCATAGATCCCGAGGCACTTTGGGAAACAATCGAACATGATATCCCCGAGTTGAAACTGCGGATAATGAAGTACCTGGAAGAGTAGTGTAGTAAGTGATGTCGCTACCCATCCCTCTCCTAAATCCTCCCCTGAAGGGAAGGACTTACCAACCGGATGGAGCGAGCGCAAGCGAGCTAGGAGCTAGCTCTCTCCGAGAGCGTTAAAGCGAGCGCTGATTTCGTGTGCTGTAAAACATTGCGAGCTGCCGCTCGAATGTCATCGTGGTTGTCGGGCTGAAAGCCCAACTACACCTAGCCCAGGGCAACACCCTGGGTAACGGATACAATACCACCTACCCAGCGCCCTGTAAGGGCAGCTGAATAAAGCAATGAGTATGTAGCTGCCCTTACAGGGCGCACATGATACGCTGGAAACATATCCCCAGGGTGCCGTTCTTCCGCTGTCGCTCCAGAACTCTGCCCTGGGCTGATAGTAGTTGCCCCTTCGGGGCGTCATTGCGAGCCGAGGCTCGAGTGCAATCGTCTACGCTCTCGGAGAGAGCTGACTCCTACATAGCGAACGAGGCAAAAAACGAGCTATCGCCGCATGGCAAAAGTATTAACGAAGAATTAACGACCAATTAACGGTCCATTGATGTTGAAAAACAATATACACGCCGCATGGCATAACATAAAACGTATAATGCATAACATAAACATTTATTGTATGGATATTGATGTTACAAACAACAAACAACGAAAACATAACGATATGAGAAACTATCTCACACGAATACTGTTTAGCGTGACGATGCTCATCGCCACCACCACAGCATGGGCTCAACAAGTTCATGTTCACAATGACAATGAAGGACAGTATGTCATTAGCTACACTACCAGTGACGGCACCACCCATTTCCTTGCCATGGAAAATGACCAACTTGTGGATGCTACGTCTTTCAATCCCCAAACCTGTATTTGGGGATATTGTAGTAGTTGGAATAGATTCTTCAATGGCCAACTGTATAAAGACGAAACCTCTGCCGATTTCCCTACAAACGGTCTTGATTTTAATTTTAATGATAATGATTTGACTCTAGTAAGTACAGGTATTAACACGTGGAAAACCAATAATGGCCATGCGTATATTGACGCTATTTCTGGAAGAAGTCACGTGTATTATTTCCTTATATACAATAACGGCGCTTGGGGCGTTTCTGACGTGACGACATCGCTGACCCCAGGTGACAATGCTGCCACCATCTCCCCTATCACCATAGAGGAGCATGAGGCACAGGGACAACTCTATGTCACCTACAACGCAGACACGGATAATGGTTTTGAGAGAGAGGGTGATGCCCGTGACTATTATGTTAGTGATGCGAAATACACCCCAGCTTACAAAGCCTACACATTCAACGGCACCACCTATTATTACCCTACGGACTTCAGCTTCAGTTCCACCGTGCCTCCCACACCACTGGGTTTGAATGATATTACAGCAGGTTCTTACAAATGGACATCGAGTCACCCCGGCAACGTGACGGTGACCCAAAGCCAGGAGTATCCAGATCAGGCAACGGCTGACTATGCAACAAAATTTGATGCAGAGACTTTCGTCACCATCACTGTCTCCGCCACAATATCTAAGGACAAGAGCCCGTTCTTGCTGGAAAACGTCACGCTGACGGGTAGTGCCACTGCCGACCTCTTGTCGAGAGACCGCATGAACTTGATTCTCTCCGTAGGCAAGAATGAACTCTACATCGGCGAGACAACAAAGATTACTGACACGTCAGAGCACGACGGTGCGGTGAGCTACTCTGTCTCTGACACGAACATCGCCACGATTGATACTGACGGTACTTTCCATGCCGTAGGCACCAATGGCGCAGACTTCGCCACGGTGACAGTCACCGTGAGCAAGCCACTGACAGATAAATACGAGGCTGCAACGGCAAAGACCACCATCACGATAAGAAAGCATTCCACAACAATTACCCTCTCTTACGACAAGAACACCCTGACCTACGGCGATGAGGCTCCTAAGCTGACCTCGTGTGTGCTGACCGATACGTATGACAGCAGTTCGGAAACAGACAAAACGATGATTTTTACATCATCCGACAACTGTATAACGGTAGACGCCAACACCGGTGAGCTCACCGTGAACTATGCCGGCACAGCCACCATCACCGCCACCTACATTGGCGATGACACCCACGCAGGCTCAAAGGGAACATTCACCATCACAGTGAACAAGGCGCAGACCACGCTCTCCTTCCCGCAAGGAAGTTACAACGTGCTCTACACCCAAGGCTTCTCTGACGCTCCGGCAGCCACACTCACGCCTGCCGAAGCTGGCACAGTGACCTATAGTTGCACAAGCGACCCTGATGGATTCATCACAGTGAATGCCAGCACTGGCGCAGTGACAATCAATGGCAACGAGAGTCTTATGGAGGGTAGTGCCACCATCACTGCCACCTTTGCCGGCGACAACAAGTATGAAGCAGCCACCGCATCGTACGAACTCGTTGTCACCACCCGACTGATTCCCAATATCGAGATCGACATGGAGAACCTGCTCTACGTGGACGGCACCAACCAGATAACTGTCGACAAGGATGGTAGCACGGGCGCACTCTCTTACAAGAGTAGCGACACGAAGATTGTAACTGTCACCACTGATGGTCTTGTGACTGCCACTGGCGAAGGTACGGCCTATGTCACCATCAGCATGGAGGGCGACAAAGACTACATGCCAATGTCTATCTCCTTCCCGGTCATCGTGCAGCGCATCCCCACACAACTCACTCTGCACTACCAGCAGGACACCTACTATTCCGACCATGCTGATGCCATCACCCCTATAGAGTCGCTCGTGGAGACACTGCAAGGACAAGGCCTTTCGGGTCGAGCCTATACGTTCGCCAGCAACAACCCCGCTGTGCTCACCGTCGATGCAAACACCGGACAGGTGACAATCGTGGGTGAAGGCGAGGCTGTGGTCACTGCCACCTTTGCCGGCGACCGCAAATATGCACCTTCGCAAGCCCATTTCACCATACATATCGTCAGCATCGCTGTGCCTGGCAGTTTCATCCGACTGAAGGACACCAACGGCAACTACCTCGCTTCCGACGGAACAACTGTCTCATGCACGTCCTCCGCAGCCCATGCGTCCAGCATTATCTACTACGGCACAGACCAATCTCTCCTATTCTATGAGTGCGGACGCTACATCAAGGACGCCTCCGCTACTCTGGCAGATGTTGTCAACAATGGCACCAGTGGCACCAAGTTCACCATCACACACACACGCGGCATCTACACCATAAGCACCGGCAACAGCAGCATGATTGCCGGTGGCAACACCGACTGGGAGGTGGAGATTGTGCACGAACTGCCTGTCACCTTCAAGGATGCCGGCTATGGCTATTCCACTCTCTACTGCCCGGTAGACCTGCAGCGCCCTGCCGGCGTCATCTGCTACTATCCCGCATCGAGAACTGCCGACGACGGTGACCCTGACTACACCATAACGCTGCGAACTATCGACCATGGCTACATCCCTGCCAACACCCCGGTGATTATGAAGACGGGCGATGTGGGCACATATTATTTCACCATCACCAGCGGGGTGCAATCGTTGACTGATGTCGCCGACTTCATGACGGGCACCATTCCCGCCATCACCACCGCATCTGTCTATAGTGGCGACCAGTGCCCTTACACCCTGCAGCCAAACAAGTCCTCATCCGTAGGCTTCTACCCGTGGCTCACCACCAAGCACAGCACCATCGACCCATTCCGCTGCTATATCCCCGGTGACAAAGTATCAGAGACAAGTACATCACCAGCCAAAGGCTTCCGCTTCGTCTTCGAGGATGATGACGACACCACAGCCATCGAAAGCATCGTCAGCCCGTCATCTTCTTCCGGCATGATTTACAACCTCCACGGCATCGCCGTAGGCACCGACATCAATGCCCTCCCCGCCGGAATATACATACAAGGTGGGAAGAAAGTGAAGAAGTAAAGTTTCTCACAGGAATAAGGGCTAGCTCTCGCAGAGAGCTAGCCCTTATTACGTTACGCTCGAGCGTCGATCGCCTTTGTTTGCTCGCCTTTGTTTTACAGCCCACAAATCAGCGCACGCTTAGGAGTCAGCTCTCTCCGAGAGCGTAGACGATAGCACTCGAGCGCAGTTCGCTTTTATTGCTTCGCACATTTGCTCCGCAGACAGCAAAGGGACGTTGTTGCCCTCAAAGTCTCTTGCGTTGCGTGTCACTATATAGTCGGCATGGCAGTCTTTGGCTACAGCGTACTGCACACCATCTTCAAAGTCTTTCCATCGTGCATCGTATGATGAATAGATGTTTTCGGATGTCACAGGGCAAACTTCCATGCAGTTGCGCAGGAAATCAATCTTTCTCCTGTATACATCTGTCGGCATCTTGCAACGCTCAATGCAGATGTAGTTGGCTGTAACGACGCTCAACGACGACACGCACAAACGGATTTTCCCTTCCGCTGCGTATGACACAATCATAGCCGATGCTGGATAGAACGGTTGCCTTTCCAGCAGGAAATCAATCAGGATATTGGTGTCGAGGAACAGTGTCATAGATATTTTCCGCTTAATTCCTCTTTCATCTCCTTCTTATAGTCGTTAGATAAATCCTCAGAGCACTTGAGTCCTGCCTCCAGTGCCTTCACCTCCGGTGAAATGTAGTATTGCCGGCTCGATATCTCTTTCTTGCCGAACTGAGTTTTCAGCAGATTCATGCCAGCCTTGACAACCTCAGCTACTGTGACGTTGTTTGTCTTGGCATAGGCAACCACTGCGTCATATGTCTTGTTGTCGAGAGTTATCGTATTCATGACGTTTTTCCTTTCTTGCGCTGCAAAATTACGAATATCTTGTGACACAGCAAAATATTATTGGAATTCTTCGGCGTAAAGGCTCGATTGTTGCGATATCAAAGATCGTGTAATGGGACGTTAATCTATTTTTACCATGCGGAGGGTGTATTGTTTTGCAGCGCATCAATCCCCGCTTGACCTTAGAACGCAACGTTGAAACCGAGATTCACGCTTGCATTTGAACTAAGCGGGATAAACTCCTTGCTTGTCTTGCCAAGTATATGGTCCATTCCTATGAACACGTTGAATCCTTTCGGATGGAAATTTGCCACCCAACCGAAGCTGGCGGTATAGCTGTTGACTGCAAAGTTTACACCACCGTCAATCCACTTGAGCGGAGCCACATTGGCACTCACGCGACATTCGGTCCATGAATACTTGCCGTTGATGCGGGTGGAACTCAGCAAACCGAACTTAAGGTTACGGTAGGAAGGCAATGAATACTCACAGCCTACATTCACTGTAGCACCGATGCCTGTGCTGCGTCCTCCCTGGTCGCCCTCGTCGGAGAGATTGGCAAAGTCAGCCAACTGGTCGGAATACTTGTCGGTCTGGCTGTCGAACGCATTGGCCTTGGTATTGCCGTTTGCATCCTCATCATGTATTGCGATGTCGTGGAAGCCGTTGAATTCAAAACTGTTCTGGCGGTTCACTGCCTGCATGTTGTTTGACCAGCCGATGAATCCGAGATCAATCAGAGCTGCGCTGACAGTGAAATCATCGTTTATCTTGTACACACCACCGAGGTCAACTGCCAGACCGAAGCCTCCGAGCCCAGCACCGTCTACGTCCACATCGTTCACGTAGCGGTACTTGCCCTTTTCAGCCTGCTTGTAGTCCTTCTCCTCTTCTATATAGGTGAATCCCTTCATCGACACATTTGCCGTTGCGTCACCTGAGACAATCCACTTGTCCTCGGCCGACAAGTCCGCACGCAGGTTCGACATCTGCAGGTCGGCGCGGCCAACTCCAAAGAGGAACTTCACCTTACCTCCCACACGCAGTTTCTCGTTTATGTCGCGCGAATGTCCAAATGCCAACTGTACGAACGACTGTGCATGTGCATTGACATCGCCTATGTCGTAAGTCTTGTTGCCTGTGTTACGTGCAAACTCAAACAGTTCGTATGGCAGTACCATGCCCACATTGGTACGTGCATCAAGTGAGATGGTGTTGTATCCGCCGAAACCCTTGAAACCTGCGGAAAGGATCGTGATGTCTACATCCGCATTGATTCGGTTGTTGCCCGTATTGAATCCGCTCAAGGCATCGGAAGACGACAGATACGGATTCATGAACGTGGTTTTCTTCTTGTAGTTGTCAATGCCATACCGGGGATTGTCGAACAACACGTCGCCCAGTCCGAAATTGCCGTTCATTCTTACATTGATGTTGCCCAGTGCCGGCAACGAGATGTAGTTCTGTTCATTGCCATAGGCAGGGTTCATGTTATGTCTGAACTTATAGTCCTCAACGAAATAAGCAGAGTTAAGTCCTTGAGCCATCACCTTGCCGCATACCACAGCAAGCGACATTGTCAGTATATATCTAAAGAATAGTTTCATAGCTTGGTTGGTTTTAGTCGTTTAAGTCTGCAATAATTTTCCCTGTCAATTTGATCTTGATGTCTCTCACCAGCAGGGTCTGGTTGTAGGCATTGATGGTCTTTCCCACGATGCTCTGCGATCCTTCCTCGCCCGACATCGCCTCAGCCTTCAGGATGAGTCCGTCGGACGCCTTGAGAGCGCCTTTCTCGAGTTCCTTCACGGTCACTACCACTGGCGTTGTCACAGCAGTCATGCCGTCGGCAGACGGGCGTACAGTCCGGTCCACAGTAACGGATATGCGGTCGGAACTTATCTCCCGTCCGTTTTCATCTATCGCAAAAGCACTCACCTTCAGATAAACCGGGACCTTGTTGTCGATATTGGCTGTTGCCGTTATATAGGATCCGTCCATCAAGTCGATGTCCTCGATGTCGTCGTGCCAGCCGTCTACAGTGTCGCGATACACGATTTCTGCCCCTTCATCGAAGGCAAGTGGAGCCTGGAACGTGTAGCTTGGAGCGATTGTGTATTTCTTGCCAAGTTCAATGCTGCTCACCTTTGTGGAATCGGCGGTTGCCTTCACCTTGAAGAATATGCGGTGGGGAACTCTGTCGAGTACATCCGACAAGTTGCTTACCTCATACACTCCGTCATAATTCTGCCGGTCTTCATCTGTCGCATACTTGCATATGCAGATGTTTGTCGTGCCGTTCGGATTGACTGTCATCTCGGGTACATCAACCGAAGCAATAAGCGTGCCGTCGTCATTCACCGAGTTGATGGTGCCGGAAAGTTTGCCTGCCAGGTTCATGTCGTTCGACAGTTTCAGACTGATTGTCGGATTGTGCAGGGCAACATGCACGTCATCGCCCTTGAGGAAGTCGGGCACGTTGTTTATCTCGATTTCACCGAGATCGGTCAAATCGATGGAAGGAGCGAATTTACCGGTTGCACCCGACACGGTCAGTGCCTCCATAGTCATCTGGCAATACACATAACAGTCGGAAGCCGACACCGGTGAAGTCGGTACATCGAACTCCGATACCGATAGTCCTACGGATACTACGCCGTCCATTGTCACCACCCCGTCCTTGAACTCGAGTTTGTTGCCCTCCGTGCTGTTGGCATGGAAGTTCAGCTTGGTCAGAGTTGCATCGATGTTTATCGCATCGCTTGTGCTCACGTTGTGGAACGTGAGTGAATGGCCGTCGGTCTCATAATTGGAAGGACTGGCGCTGTTTACTTTCATTGTCATGAAATCAGGCAGATCCACCTTCATTGTGGCGAAATGAGGCACACAGTTCTTCAAAGCCGGTGACACCTTTACCGTGATTGATACCTTTGCATCCACATCAGCCTCATGCAAATCCTTGATTTCATATGGAGCATCGCCACTGTACTTGAATTTAGTGACTACACCTTCAATCTTCTGCTCGGCAATGGCAACGCGCGAACCGGCGCGCTTACGGGCAGCAGCGAACGAATTGACGTCCACATACAGATGTTCGGACTCAGTGCTGCGCTTGGTGATATGTACCTTGTCCACGCAGGGGTGCGACGGTTCGATATAACCACCTACCTTATTTATTACATAATCACCGTTAGCCTTAATCTTCACGATATCACTGTTGTTCAGCTCCAGCACATCATCGAGCGTAATGCTCTCAGTGCTGCTGGCGGGCAAGACTAAACTGTCTCCGCCTATACCTACAGTCAAATCCACGTCCGACAAATCATAGTCATTGTCAGCACAACCTGAGCCCAAAGCCACTGCGCCCGTAGCAAGTAACAGTGCCCACGTTTTCATTACATTGTTCCTTGTTCCCATAAAATAAAGTATTTTTCAAATAAGTAAATAACCCCTCTCGCATCCGCACATTCTTAATCAAAAGAACACACATCAAACGATTCAGCTGCAAATATAGTCAGGTTTTTTTATATTGCAAACAAAAACAGAGAAAAATTGATTAACTGCATTAAAAAAGAGGAACGCCTCTCCGAGAAACAGAAGTCAGTTCTCTCCGAGGGCGTTAAGGGGAAGCCTCTCCTAAATCCTCCCCTGAAGGGAAGGACTTATCATCCGAAAGGGCGAGCAGGAAAGTGAGCGGCAATAGGAGCTAGCTCTCTCCGAGAGCGTTAAAGCGTGTGCGGATTTGTGCGCTGTAAAACATTGCGAGTTGGCGCTCGAATGTCATCGTCTACGCTCTTGGAGAGAGCTGACTCCTATTACGTTACGATCGAGCATCGCGCTATTGTGCTACTGCATTCGATCGTTCGGTGATCAGTCGGAGGTCTTCTCTCTTGCGCTTGTAGGTAGGTGATGCTTCCACCATACTGATTACGTCGTCGTTGTCAAGGTCTTCATCCTTGAACTTATAGCAATAGGTGGATTTCTTGGATCCGTTCTTGCTTCCGCCATATATGTTGTTGCGCCGGATTTCCTTCTCAATCTCTTCTTCTGTTTTCTCAGCCTCTCTCTTCCGGTCTTCCTTGCGGCGTTTCTCCATGCGGTTCGACATTTCATCGGAGTTGATGTCCTGTACACCGAATCCGGTGGCAAGAATCGTGACCTTCACCTTTTCCTTGAGTGAAGAGTCGACAGAGAGTCCCCATTTGGTTTCAACGATGTCGGCTGTCCTCATTCTGTTCATGAAGTCGTTGATTTCGCCCATCTCGTCCATCATGAGGCTTTGTGTGCCGTCGTTGTCGTCTCCGCCGCAGAAAGAGATGTGGAGCAGGAACTTCTTGGAGTTGTAGATGTCGTTGTTGTTGAGCAGAGGTGAGTGCAGCGCGTCTTCCAGCGCCTTGGTGATACGGCTGTCGCCGCTTCCATAACCGGTGCTCATGATGGCTACGCCACCATTTTGAAGTACTGTCTTGACATCATTGAAGTCGAGGTTGATGATTCCGTGCATGGTGATGATTTCCGCTATGCTGCGTGCTGCATTGCAGAGGGTGTCGTCGGCTTTGGCAAATGCATCGAGAACAGTGAGGTCGGGATATATTTCCCGGAGTCGTTCATTGTTGATTACAAGCAGGGCATCCACATTCTTACTCATCTCTTCCACTCCGTCCAGTGCCTTGTCGATCTTTATGACTCCTTCCCAGCGGAACGGTATGGTTACTATTCCTACTGTCAGGATGCCCATCTCTTTGGCGGTCTTGGCAATGATAGGTGCTGCGCCAGTACCTGTGCCTCCGCCCATTCCTGCTGTGATGAAGACCATCTTGGTGCCGTCGTTGAGCATGGCTTTGATGCTGTCGAGCGATTCCTCCGCTGCTTTCTTTCCGGCTTCAGGCTTGTTGCCCGCTCCCAGTCCTTCCTTGCCCAGTTGCAGCTTTGAAGGAACTGGCGAATCGTCGAGCGCTTTCTTGTCGGTGTTGCATACGATGAACGACACATCGTGAATGCCTTTGTTGAACATGCTGTTGACTGCATTGCATCCACCGCCACCTACGCCAATGACTTTTATTATGTTGGTTCCGTTTTGAGGAAACGTGAATTCTATATCTATATTCTTCTCTGGATCCATATTCTTGCCTGTTTATGTGGTTGTCTTATTCTTTTAGTAAATCATCAATCCATCGTCCGATTCTGCCCCACGTGCTGTTCCTCTTCTCGGACTCTTTCAGAAGTTCCTTGAGTTTGTCTGCCTCTTCGTTGCACTTGGTTATGAGGTCATCTGCCTCTCTCAACGACTGGTTATATTTGTCCTTGCCGACCAGGACGTCCTTGAACTTGTTATAGTCCTCAGTTATGATTGATTCGGCGATTGTGATGTTCTCTCTTGCTTCATTCTTGAGACCTTTGTTGGCATCGTCGACCGTTATGCTGGAGACAGATTTCTGAAGTTTGATGATGGTGTCTCTGAGCTTTGTCTTGGTGCTTTCGATGTATGCGAGGGCTTCTTCCTCTTCTTTCTGGAGCTTCGACATTGCTTCCTTCTTGACGCTGTCTTTTGCCTTCTCGCTTTCGCTGAAGATTTCAAGTCCGTTGTATCCGTCTTCGGTACAGTTCTCGTTGCCGGAGAGCAGCAGGGAGATTATTGCGCAGTTGGTAGGACTTTCCAGTGACAATGATGTGATGTCGCTGTTCTTTATGAGTTGCGGAATCACTTTCTTTGCGATACGGACCTTGTCGGCGTTTAGCATTGACAGGCATGCCTTCTCGATGTTTTTGATGTTGGCACCACCGCCGGTGATGACCACTCCTCCAAGGAGTCGGTCGGCATATTCAGTGTTGTGCATCTGCTTGTCGACATTCACCAAAATCTCCTGCAGACGTGCCCTGATGATTTCCTGTATTGTAGTTATCTCAACTGAACGTCCGTCGGATGTAGTGTACAGAGGAATTTGGTCTTCATCTTCGTATTGTACATTCTCTGATGTCGCATCTCCGTAGGTGAGGAACAGTTGCTCAGCCTCGTTGTATTCGATTTGCAGGTCGCACAGGTCCTGTTTTATGTTGTTGATGCCAAGTGGCAGTGTTATAATCTGACGGATGATATTGCTCTTCAGCACTACTATGGTGGTGGTTCCTGCTCCGAGGTCAATCAGTGCAGTTCCAGTGCGTTTCTCGGTGTCGGTTAGCACATTGTTTGCCAGTTCGAATGCCGTCAGATGGTAGTCGGCGATTTCCAGCCCAAGATTCTCAAAGCTTGTTTTGATATTTTTCCGCAAGCGCTTGTTGGCAACCACATTGAGGAACTCGCCTTCTATGTTTGTTCCCATGATGCCTACGGGGTCGGCAACCAGACTTCCGTCGACGCTGAATCCCTGGACGTAGTAGCCGATGAGTTCACAGTCTTCGTCGGATACTTCATGGCTCTCGTCGGTGATGCTGTCTATGTGTGCCTGGTTGATGTAGGTGGGCGTCAGCATGTTTTTCTTGATGAAGCTCTTTACCGAACGTACGGACTGTCCGCCTATACCTATGTAAGTACGGGTGATTTTCCTCTTCAGAGTTGCCTCCAGCTTGTTGATAACGTTCTTTATGCTCTGGGTCGTTTTCTCGATATTATATACAACCCCACGTTTTATGCAATCACTGGTCTTGTCTTCTGCATAAGCAAGTATTTGCATACTTCCGTCCTTCATCTTTCCTGCTATTCCGCAGACTTTAGATGAACCTAACTCGATTGCTACAATTATAGAATCCTGTTCTCCCATAGATATTTAGTCTTTTTGTTTTTTACAAATAATCTGCCCTTCATACTCCAAGTCGATAATTGAATATTTGTTCCAACCGACTTTTGTGATGGCTTGTTGATAGAATACCATCAACCGTTGCAGCTTCTCTTGAAATTTGTTGAGTGTTCCCAAATGTATAATATGACTGCCGACACGCGGTATGAGGTCTATTGTGTATTCTTTGTCGGAATTGACCGATACGTAGATCTGTTCAATCTGATTGTTCCAGAATGGGTTTTCGAGAAGATATGTCCCGAGTCGTGAAAGCCGTTTCTTGGCATACCGCTGTGAAAACTTGCCGGTGGCGACAGGCATGTTGACAGGGTAGGCTCTGTTGGTTATCACCTTGCCGAACTTGTCGATGTAGTAGCCTTCTCCATTGTCTGGAAGAATGTAAATGACAGGGGTGCGCTCGGTGACGTTGATGATTACCTTGTCGTTTGACGTCTTGTAGCATTCAACCTTCTCGACAAATTCATTCTTTCTCAGGGCACGTTCGATTTGTCCGGTACTTATGTCGCTCATAGGTCTGCCAGTCGGCAGGATGTTGACTTTACGAAGCTCTTCCTCTACGATGTTGTATGTGATAAATCCGGAATGGCTGTTCTTCTCGATGTTCAGTTCAATGCCGTTGCATTTGTCATTCTTGTTTTTCTCCGCAGATATCATTATTGCATATACAATGTATGCGGCAATACCCAGGACGAGTATTGCTGCACCAACAATCCTTATGCCTTTAGTTATCTGCATTCTTCCAATATCTTTGTTATCTGTGGAACATAGTTGTCGATGTCACCGGCACCCAATATGATGAGCACATCGAAGTCTCCCTTCCTGGCAATATCCAGGATATCCTCCTTGTGGATGAGATGACGTTCCATGTCGGGACGCAGGTTGTCGTATATCAGTTGGCTTGTCACGCCTGGTATGGGCTGTTCGCGTGCAGGATAGATGTCGCACAGGTAGACGCAGTTCAGCAGCGATAGACTTTGTGCAAAGTCCTTGTAGAAATCCCTTGTGCGTGTGTACAGATGCGGCTGGAAGATTGCTGCAATCTTCTTGTCGGGGTAAAGCTCCCGGATGGATTTCGCGCTTTGGGCAATCTCTTTGGGGTGGTGTGCATAGTCGCTGAGGAAGGCAATCCTGTCGTTCTTGATCTTGAAATCGAAACGGCGGTCCACTCCCCTGAATGTCTTCATGCTGTTGCGTATTTCGCCTTCATCAACTCCGTTCAACCATGCAAGTGCCATGGCTGCAATGCCGTTCTCGATGTTGATGCTTACGGGAACTCCAAGCTGGATGTTCTTGATTACGGTGGTTGGAGTCACAAAGTCGAAGAATATTTCTCCTCCTCCGATTCTTATGTTGTCGGCATGAAAGTCGCCTTCTGTGCGTGAGTATTCGTAGATTCTGACACCGTCCTGAACCCGTGGCTTCATCTCCAGTCCTTTGTGTATGATCAAGGCCCCGCCTGGTTGGATCAGAGATGTGTAGTGTTCGAAGCTCTCGATGTATGCTTCTTTTGTGCCGTAGATGTCCAGATGGTCGGGGTCGGTGGCTGTTATGACTGTCATATAAGGACGCAGCCAGTGGAAGGACCTGTCGAATTCATCGGCTTCAATGACTACATAATCGCTTTTCTTTGAGAGAATGTAGTTTGTTCCGTAGTTCTTTGATATTCCTCCCAGAAAAGCATTGCAGTCGACATGTGATTCATGCAGGATATGTGCAGCCATGGTTGATGTCGTTGTCTTTCCATGTGTGCCTGCCACACACAGCCCTTTGTGTGACTGTGTGATAAATCCTAGCACTTGGGCACGTTTCTGAACATCGAAACCCTGCTCTCTGAAATAGGTGAGTTCTTTGTTTGTCTCGGGTATGGCTGGCGTGTAGACCACCAGTGTGGTGTCCTTGTCTTTGAAACATGAGGGGATGGAGTCCACATTGTCGCCATAGTGGATTTGAACCCCTTCTTCAATCAGTCTCTCTGTCAGTTCGCTTGGTGTCTTGTCGTAGCCGCCTACGTTGAGTCCTTTGGAAAGGAAAAAACGTTCCAAGGCACTCATTCCAATGCCTCCTGCTCCTTCGAAATATATTGACTTTAGTTCGTTATCCATGTCTTTACGCTTTAGCTAATTTAAGTACTTCCTTTGCTATCCTGTTTGCAGAATCGGAGATTGCCAGTTTCTTTATGTTTGCGCTCAACTCTTTGAGCTTGCTGCCGTCCTGCACGACAGAGATTGCACTGCCGATGAGCTTTTGTGGAGCCTCTGCATCAGTGATGAGGATGGCAGCCCCGATATTTGACAATGCCTTCGCATTCTTTGTCTGATGGTCTTCTGCAACATTGGGCGAAGGAACCAGTATGCATGGTTTGCCCAACAGACACAACTCGCTTATGCTACTTGCTCCGGCTCTTGATACAACGAGGTCTGCTGCAGCATAAGCCGATGGCATGTCGGAGATGAAATCTTTGACTACAAGGTTCTCAACCTTCGGATGTTTGGCAAGCGTTTCCGCAATGTGTTGGCTATAATACTTGCCTGTCTGCCAGATAATCTGTATGTTTGAACTCTGTATCGTATCGAGCTTACCAAGTACACTCTCATTCAGAGTTCGTGCACCAAGACTTCCTCCGATAATAAGTATCGTTGGACATTCTGGTTTCAGACCGAACTGTCTGAGAGCATCCTCCTTTGATATCTTGCTGCTGAGAAGTGCCTGACGTACGGGATTGCCTGTCATGATGATTTTCTCGGCAGGGAAGAATCTGTCCATGCCTTCGTATGCAACGCAGATACGGTTGGCAGACTTTGCCAATAACTTGTTCGTCACTCCTGCATAGGAGTTCTGCTCTTGTATCAGAGTGGGTATTCCCATCTTGGCAGCTGTGTTCAGGGTTGGTCCGCTTGCAAATCCTCCGACGCCTACTACAACCTGAGGCTTGAAGTCCTTTATGACTTTGCGCGCAATCCATTGGCTCTTGAGTATATCAATCAGAACTTTTATGTTCTTGAACGGGTTCTTTCTGTTGAAGCCTTCTATAGGCAGACCAATGATCTTGTATCCTGCATCTGGAACTCTCTGCATTTCCATACGTCCCCTTGCTCCCACAAACAGGATGTCTGCTTTGGGATTCAGGGCTTTTATCTCATTTGCAATGGCTATTGCCGGGAAAATGTGTCCTCCCGTACCGCCACCACTTACTATGACTTTTAATCCTTCCATGACTTTGCAAATATACGAATTTTCTTATGATTATGAAACTGAACAACTGCTAAACTGTTGAGTTTGCCTAATTTAATCTTGAATGATTGGTTATTGTATTCCTGCGCTGCTATAATATTCGTCGGTTTCGATTGAACTTATGGGCTCTGCCGGACTGCTCGGAGTTTCGCTTACTTTCTCTGCATATCGGCTGATGCTCAATATCACTCCAAAGTAGAAACATGTGATAATGATGGACGTACCGCCCTTGCTTATCAAAGGCAACGGCTGGCCTGTAACAGGCAACATGCCCACTGCAACTCCCATGTTTATGAGTGCTTGCAGAACCAGAATGATTCCAAAGCCCATTACAAGGAATGCAGGAAAGAACTTGTCGCACTTCTTCGCAATCTTACTCACCCTCACCAGTAGGGCTATGTAGAGAAATATCACGAACACGGCTCCACCTACTCCCATCTCTTCAACTATGATTGAATAGATGAAGTCTGATTCGGCATGTGCCAGGAAGTCACGCTGTACGGAGTTGCCTGGTCCCATTCCTATTATATTGGAGTTCGCTATTGCTATGTTGGCATTGCCCACTTGCCAGTCCTCAGACAGTTTGTATTCGTCGTCCTCGTTTCCAAAAGGCTTGTCGCTCTCGGTTTTGATGCCGAACTTGTTTTCTATTCGATGCTTCCAAGTCAATGGACGTCCTCCCATCTTACCGATTACATCGCTTGGAGTGACGAGCAATAAAGTGGCAGCGATTACTCCAAACAATCCCACGCCAAACAGACCTTTGAGCATGAGTTTGTGTGGAATATTCCCAATGTACATCATAATTACGGACACGACAAACAGAATGAATGCAGTGGAGAAGTTCTCGGAGACAATCAGTCCGCAGATTGTGATAATCAACGCGCAGCAAATATTGAACGGTTTTTTGTATCCACCCTTAGTTGCCATCACAACCACTTTGGTCCCTTTCTTGCTTTTCACCACTTCTTCGTTCTGTGTTTTCGACAGGATTGCTGCCAGCGACATTATCAGAGCAGCTTTTGCAATTTCTGAAGGTTGGAAAGAGAGGAAGCCAAGGTCGATCCATCTGTTACCGTTGTTGATTGTTCCACCAAAGAACAATACATAGACAAGCAACAGGATGGATGTCGGCAACAGGAATATCGGGAACAACTTGAAATATTTGAATGGAATTCTATGTACAATAAGGATTATGATCAATCCTATAAACAAGAATCCCGCTTGTCTTATCATTGGATCCCAGTGGTTTCCTCTGGTGTAGGTGAGCGAACTGGATGCGCTGTAGATCTCTACCAGGGAAATCATGCAAAGGAAGAAGTATATCATCCATATCACTTTATCTCCTTTGAACAGGTTGTTGCTGATTATCTTTAGCATATCATCAATGATTAGTTGGTTGCTTGTAATCTATATTCTATATTCTATGATTGTTCTATTCTGTCTTCGGCTTCCGATTGTCAATCTCCAGTTTCCGATATCGTTTCTTCAATCCTTAATCTTCGGTGTTCAAATTTCGATTTCCGATGGTCTTGTAGATCTATAGTTCTCTGACGTATTTCTTGAACTGTTCACCACGGTCTTCCATGTTTTTGAACAAGTCGAAGCTGGCGCAGCATGGACTGAGCAGAACGCAATCACCATCGTGTGCCATCTTATAGCATGCGTCAACACAGTCTTTCATACTTGTCACGTCTACGATTGGGAGACCGAAGGAATCGAAATTGTCGTGCAGTTTCTTGTTGTCGACTCCCAGGAATACCAATCCAACGCATTTCTCTTTGACGAGACTGAATATCTCCGAATAGTCATTGCCTTTGTCGATTCCACCGAGAATGAGGACTGTCGGTTGTTTCATGCTTTCGAGTGCATACCAGCATGCATTCACGTTTGTTGCTTTTGAGTCGTTCACAAAGTCTATTCCGTGAACTCTGCATACTTTCTCGAGACGATGCTCCACACCAGCGAAATTAGACAGGCTTTCCCTCAGCTTTTCGCTACTTACTCCTGCAATATTTGCAGCTATTCCTGCTGCAAGCGAATTGTACAGGTTGTGTTTGCCAGTCAAGGCAAGTTCATCCAGTTCCATGTTGAAGGGGACAGGTTCTTCTATCACGAATTTGTTGTCCTCTGCATAGGCGATGGCATCGCTTTCCTTGAGACTTGAGAATGGATAAAGCTGTGATTTCAGGTCGTATTTCTGCATCTCAGCTTTTACGATGGGATCGTCATTCCAGAAGATGAATGCATCGTCTTCTGTCTGGTTCTGTGTGATGCGCATCTTGGCATCCACATAGTTCTGCATCTTGAAGTCGTAGCGGTCGAGATGGTCGGGCGTTATGTTGAGCAGGATGGCGATGTTTGCCTTAAACTTATACATATTGTCAAGTTGGAAACTGCTCAGCTCAATCACGTAGTAATCGAAATGCTCGGTTGCCACCTGCAGGGCAAGGCTCTTGCCGATGTTGCCAGCCAGTCCAACATTGTATCCTGCGTTCTTCAATATATGGAAGATGAGAGATGTCGTGGTTGTCTTGCCGTTGGAACCGGTGATGCAAATCATCTTGGCATCGGTGTATCTGCCGGCGAATTCAATCTCGGATATGATTGGAATTCCTTTGGATCTGACCTTCTTAATCATGGGCGCATTCTCCGGAATACCTGGGCTTTTGATAATTTCATCGGCATTGAGTATAAGCTCTTCGGTGTGATGTCCGTCTTCCCATTGGATGTCGTAGTCCTCAAGTTGTTTTTTATATTTGTCCTTGATGGAGGATGTGTCTGATACGAAAACATCGAATCCCTTCATCTTTGCAAGAACAGCTGCTCCTGCACCGCTTTCTCCAGCGCCTAGAATGACTATCCTTTTCATTATCTTATCTTTAATGTGATTATTGTTATTGCTGCCAATAGTATTGTTATAATCCAGAAACGGATTGTTATCATGTTCTCATGCAGAACCGTTGTCGGTCGCTTGATGATGTATTTACAGTCGGGGAGTAACTGATTCTGCAATACTCTGAAATGGTCGTGGATTGGTGTGCGTTTGAAAATTCTTTGTTTTACACCTTTTTTATTTCCTCGTTTTGCGTACCATACCTGAAGTATCACAGAAACACTCTCTACGAGATAGATGCCACAGAGTATGGGGACAAGCAATTCTTTGTGTATGATTACTGCGGTTACTGCTATGACTCCTCCAATGGCAAGGCTGCCTGTATCTCCCATGAATACTTTGGCAGGGTAGCTGTTGTACCAGAGAAAACCAATTAATGCACCGACGAAGGCGCAGAGGAAAACCACGATTTCTTCGGACCCCGGAATATACATCACGTTCAGATAACTTGCAAAGTGTATGTGACCTGATACGTATGCCAGTATGCCCAATGCCGTACCGATAATCGCTGAATTGCCGGCACACATTCCGTCCATTCCATCGTTGAGGTTTGCTCCGTTGGAAACGGCAGTTATGACGAAGGTTGTAACCAGTATGAACAGAATCCATCCGCATGCTCTCTTCGTTTTTCCGTCTTTGATCCAACTGAATGCCTCATAGTAGTCCAGATTGTTGTTCTTCACGAAAGGAACGGTGGTTACAGTGGATTTCCGGGCTTCACTCTTGTGGTAGACAATTCCGGATGATGCACCTTGTTCAATCTTTACATTCTCTCTCACAACTGCTTGTGGCGACAACCACAGGGCGATGCCAACGATCGTACCGAGAGTCAGTTGCCCCAATAGTTTTACTTGCGGTTTCATTCCGTCTTTGTTGCCTTTGAGCTTGATGTAGTCATCAATGAAACCGAGGAATCCGAACCACAGGACTGTGATCAGAAGCAGGTTGATATAGATGTTGTCGAGTTTGCCTAATAATAGGGTGGGTATCACGATTGCGCCTACGATTACAATGCCGCCCATTGATGGAGTACCCTTCTTCTGTACTCCGTATGGGTCGGTCTCTGCATCGCGTGCATTTTCGATGTAACGCTTGCGCTTCATGTATGTGATAAATCCTTTGCCGGCTGCCATTGAGATAATCAATGAAAGCATGAGTGCCAATAGGGAACGGAACGATATGTATGTCCACATCCCTGAGCCTGGAAAGTTGATGCTGTCGAGAAAGTGTGACAAGTGATAGAGCATAAGCTGTAACGAATTGTTTGCTTGTTGATACTGTTTATATTGCTGCTGCTATTTATTATGTTGTGGCAGTTTGTATTGCTGTCTTATGTTATAGCAGTTGTTGTTGTCTTATGTTATAGCTGCTGGAAGATTTTCCTTACCTCTTCTTTGTCGTCAAAATGATGCTTGACGCCTTTGATTTCCTGGTAGTCCTCATGTCCTTTTCCTGCAACCAGTATCACATCTCCTTTCTGAGCCATCATGCATGCAACCTTGATTGCCTCACGACGGTCTACAATGGAAATGACTTTGTTCATCTGTTCTTCCTTGAGTCCTGCCAGCATATCGTTGATTATGTCTTGAGGTTCTTCGAATCGTGGGTTGTCGCTGGTTATGATTACCTTGTCGCTTTGCTTTGCAGCTTCCTGTGCCATCAGCGGACGTTTCCCTTTGTCGCGGTTGCCTCCTGCTCCGCAGACTGTAATCACTTTGCCTTTGCCTTCGAGCACTCCGTGGATTGCGTTAAGAACATTCTCCAATGCATCGGGAGTGTGGGCATAGTCAACAATCACGGTGAATCCGGTTGGCGAGTTGAGAGCTTCCAGACGTCCGCTTACTGGTTTCATTGCGCTCATGGCTACAAGTACTTCCTGCGGCTCTTTACCCAACATCACTGCAGTTCCATAAACAGCCAGAAGATTGGAGACATTGAACTTGCCGACGAAGTTTACTCCCACTTCCTTGCCGTTGATGTCAAGATACATTCCTGCAAAATGGCATTCGATTATCTTTGCCTTGAAGTTTGCCGGTTGGAGGATTGAGTAAGTCTTTACCGTGGCTTTTGTATTCTGCACCATTACCATTCCATGTTTGTCGTCGAGGTTTGTTATTGCGAATGCATCTGATGGCAGGTTGTCGAAGAACAGTTTTTTGGCTTTGATATAGTTGTCGAATGTCTTGTGATAGTCAAGGTGGTCACGGGTGATGTTCGTGAATATTCCTCCGATGAACTTCAGTCCTCCGATTCTGTTCTGTACGATGGAATGGGAACTTACTTCCATGAATGCGTATTCGCATCCGGCATCAACCATTTGGGAAAGCAACTTGTTGAGAGTGATTGGGTCGGGAGTGGTGTGCTCTGTAGGAATTGCTTCTCCGTCGATGTAGTTCACGACGGTTGAGAGCAGTCCGACCTTATGTCCCATGTGGCGAAACATGTTGTAGAGAGTGGTTGCAATGGTGGTCTTACCGTTTGTTCCTGTTACTCCGACGAGTTTGAGTTTTTCGGACGGATGTCCGTAGAACGCTGTTGCGACATTACCTACAATATGTTCTGTGTCTGTCACTTGAATGTAGACGACATTGCTGTCGAGTTCTTCCGGTAGGTTCTCGCACAATATGGCAGAAGCGCCGAGCTCGATTGCTTTGCTTATATACTTGTGTCCATCAGTCTGTGTGCCTTTGACTGCAATGAACATATAGTCTTTGTTTATCTGACGAGAGTCGATGTCGACACCTTTTATATCTTTGGAGATTTCTCCTCTTGTCTCAATGACGTTGATTCCTTTTAATAGTTCGTCAATCTTCATATCTTGTTCTTTTCTTATTCTTTGTAATCAGTTCCTTGTTTCATGCTCGGCCGTAGCTTTCTCCATGTCCAACCTCAGCTTTGCTTTATGATCTATTACTGCTTTATTCCATGCTCAGTTCGATTGTAACCACTTTGTTGGGCACAACTTCGCTGCCAGCTACAACACTTTGCCGTTTCACGACGCCCATGCCTTTGGCTTTCGCCTTCATTCCTCTGCGCTCGATTTCATATACTGCATCGCGAAGTCCCATGCCAACAACATTTGGCACTTGCTTGAGGTTGTTGCTTCTTATGGACAACTGCACTTGCCTTTTATCTGTTATTGCTTCTCCGATTTCATCGTTAGTGATGACTGGAGCCTTGAACGGAATCTTGAGCGTTGAAAGTATTGCTTTTGTGGCATTCAGATTTCCGTTTCTTACTTGTGGCACGTGAACTGCGAGCGAGTCCTGGTATTTCGTCAGGTCTGTGGTCACTGCGCTGGCATAGATACTTTCTGCAATCTTCTTGAATACAGGTCCGGCTTGTCCTCCTCCTGATGCAAGGCCATGGGCGAGACGTATTGCAACGATGCAGGTGTATTGCGGGTCTTCGGCAGGGAAGTAACCGCAGAAGCTCACGAGGTGACCTCCGCCTTTGTATCCTCCTTTGCCTCCGATTTGGGCTGTACCTGTCTTGCCAGCTACCTGGAAGTACTTGCTTCCTGCCTTTTTGCCGACTCCTTCCTTGACAACCCTTACCAGGATATCCTGTATCTGTTCAATCGCTTCAGGCTTTGCAATCTGCTCTTTTATCACTTCCACCGGACATTCCTCTATTATATTTCCGTCTTGCTGGATGGCTTTCACGAATCGTGGCCTTACCATTTTCCCGTTGTTGGCAATCGCATTATAGAATGTGACTGTGGAAATTGGCGGAATCTGTGTCTCGTAGCCGATTGACATCCATGCCAGTGCGGTGTTCGACCAGTTGCTTCTGTCGGATTGGGGCATTCGGATGACTGGGTCGGCAGAACCTACAAACTTGAGGCCCAGTGGTGCGCCGATGCCTATGCGGCGAAGTCCTTCCACGAACTTCTCAGGATTGTTGTGGTAGCGGGCGTCGATGAGTCGGCTCACACCGATGTTTGAAGAATACATCAAGGTATGGGCAACGTCCATGTCGCCGTATCCTCCTCGGTTCCAGTTGTGGTCTCTCATTCGTGCTCCGTACATGTTGTAGACACCTCCGTTGCCGTCGACATGGTCGTCCAGTGTGAGCGTGCCGTCGTCGAGACCTACGAGTATTGATGCAGTCTTGAATGTGGAACCTGGTTCCATCAATGCTGCAAGTGCGAAGTTACGTGCTTCGTAATACTGTCCGTCGTCGTAGAGGGAGAGATTGACAATTCCCTTCACGTCGCCGGTCTTTGTTTCCATAAGCACTACCACACCCATGTCGGCAAGTCCTCCAGTTTCCTTGATTACATCGAACTCATGGCGAAGTGCGCTTTCGCAGATGTCCTGCATGGTCACGTTGATGGATGTCACGATGTCGTAGCCGTTTTGTGGCTTGACGTCTATCAGGTCTACGTATTTGTTCAGAATCTTTCTTCTGTGCTTTATTCCCGGAACTCCCTTGAGTATGGAGTCGTATGCCAGTTCCAGTCCGGACCGGGCTGAGTCTTTTGCACCGAACATATCTCCGAGTGTGCGTCGGGCAAGCGAACCGAATGGTTTCTTGCGGTTGTTTCTCTGCTCAATCGTCAGTCCGACGAAATACTTGGATTTCTCATAGTCTCTGAAGAATGGTAGAGCCATCAGTTCCTTGTATTGTATGTAGTTGAGAGTTGTGCTCTTGCATATCTCGAAGTAACGGCTCTGGTTCTTCCATCCTTCTGTGATGCGTCGTCTGTATTCTTCGGCTGTCATCTTTGTGCAAATGCGGCTCAAACCGTTGCAGATGGAGTCCAGTCTCGCATTGTATATCTCTCCTATTCCCTGGAACAGCGAGTCTTTGAGCATGTAGGTGATGGAGTCGGCTTTCGTGAATGCATTGTATTTGATGGCTTCGCTGGAGAGCCCGGACTTGAAGTCGATGTACACTTTGTAGTCGGGCAAACTGCTTGCCATCAGCTGTCCGTCGGACGACAGTATGTTGCCTCTCAGCGGTTTTACTTCCAGACTGTCTTTCTCGAACTCCTTCTTCCTTATGCTTTCCCATTTCTGCTTGTCGAAGACCATGGTCTTGAGCATGAATCCAATGATTCCAAAACCAAAGACAAACGCAATGATTATGACAATTACGGACTGTTCTGATATGTATTTCTTGTCGAACTTCATTCTTCCTTGTTCTGTTGTTTGGTTTTAGTCTCTCTTTTTCTTTATTTCGAAAGGTGGAGTCGTGGTGTTGAGGAGAAGCGAGTCTCCGTTTGCTTTCAGTTGTTTCACGATTTCCGACTGTCGGCTTGCATTGAGCAGTTCACTTTCTATGGTCAACACTTTGTAGCGCTCTTCCTGCAGCTGTATTTTCAGGCTGTCGATGAGCAGGGCTTCCTTCTGGCTGGCATATCGGTTGCCGGTGTAGATGAGTGTGAGGACAACGATGAACATGAAAAACAGCACCTGGTGCTGCATGAAGTGGCTCTGAAGAATGTCGCCTCCGATGATGGACCTTAGGCTGATTTCTCCCAGTCCGTCTTCGTCTTCGTCTTCGTCAGTGAACTTCTTGATTGCCTTGATGGCTTCTTCCTGTTCCACGATTTCCTGCTCTTCGGCTTTTTCTTCCTTGAGCTCTTCGTCGTGTGACGAGTTCATATTTTTATCCTCTTCTTTCATTTCGTTCTTTTGTGTGACCTTTAACTTTCTCTGCTCGTTCTCTTGTTCGACCTTTAACTTTTTTCTCTGTACGCTCTTATGTCCGTCATGAACTTTATCTGTTCGCTCTCTTATGTGCCCTTAGATTTTCTCCGCAATCCTTAGTTTTGCACTTCTTGAGCGCGGGTTGTTTTCCTGCTCTTCGGCATCGGGTATGATGGGTTTCCGTGTGATGAGCCGGAACGGTGTGTGGCTCTGTCCGTAGAAGTCTTTCTCCTCAATCCCTTCTGTGTTTCCGGTTTTCATGAGGTTCTTCACCATGCGGTCCTCCAGTGAGTGATAGGTGATGACCACCAGCCGCCCGCCTGGCTTGAGCAGTTCTGTTGCTGAGTTGAGCATTTCCTTGAGCGCGTCCATCTCGTGGTTTACCTCGATTCTCAATGCCTGGAACACCTTTGCCATGTCTTTCTTCTCTCTGTCCCTGCCGAGAAACCGTTGCACGGTGTTCATCAGGTCGTTTGTTGTGAGAATCGGTTTGTCGCTTCTTGTCTTGACTATGGCTGAGGCTATCTGGCGGCTGTTTTTTATCTCTCCGTAGAGGTGGAGGATGGTTGCCAGGTCCTGATCGCTGTAGTTGTTGACGATGTCGGCAGCGGTTGTGCTGGCTTTCTGGTTCATTCTCATGTCGAGCGGACTGTCGAATCTGAAGGAAAAGCCGCGTTCCTTGTCGTCGAAGTGGTGGGACGATACGCCCAGGTCTGCCAGCAGTCCGTCGATTCCGTCGGTTTCTCCGTGGAATTTCATGAAGTTCTTCAGATATCTGAAGTTGCTACGCACGAAGGTGAAGTGTCCGTCGTTCTCGATGATGTTCTTTTCCGCATCTGCATCCTGGTCGAAGCTGTAGAGTCGGGTATTGCCCTGAAGTCTGCTCAGGATTTCTCTGCTGTGTCCTCCTCCGCCGAATGTGACATCGACATAAACTCCGTCTTGCCGGATGTTCATGCCGTCGATGCTTGGCTTGAGCAGAACTGGTACGTGGTATGTTCCTGTCTCTGTTGTCATACTCAGTGGAGTGTTTACTGGTTTATTGTTTCTGTTTTGGAATATAATGTACGCGCGCGAGATGCAATTTATTGAAAATGAAAACTTGTGGGCGTTGTGGCTTGTGTCTAGACGAGTCCCGAGGGCAGGTCGGAGGGCAATTCTGCCATGATGTTTTGCAATTCCTCCCCAAGGCAGGAGTCTTGCTTGAGGACTTCCTCGCATCTTTGCCTGTCCCAGACTTCGATATGGTCGTCTACAGCCAGGAACCTCACGTCCTGGGTTATGCCTGCGTATTGAAGTTTATATTTGTTTATCAAAAAGCGTCCGTTGCTGTCGAGCTCGATTATCTCGGCGTCGGCAAGGAACTGTCGGAGGATTTGCTGATGCTGTCCGTTCCATCGGTTGAGCTTTTGCCTCAGCATGTCCAAAAGGCTGTTCCAAAGGCTTTCTGGATATAGCACAAGGCATTTCTGGAAGAGGTCTATCCGCAATACGAACCTTTTCTCGTTCTCTGCTTCAAGAATCTTCCTGTAAGGTGCCGGGAGGAATACTCTTCCTTTGGCATCTGCTTTGGCTATGTAGTCTCCTATGAACCGCATCAATCCTTCTTTTCCTAATCTGACTGCAAATGTAAGGATTTTTCTCCACATTCCACCACATTCCACCACGATTATTTCAAAACTTTTTTCATCTTTTCTTTTCATCTTTTCTTTGCTGCTGATTGTCAAATGGTTGGTGTGTGGTGAATTGGTGGGGCGTTTCTCGAAGTGAATGTCGAGTTTGCACCGAGGGCTTTTGCTGAAGTTTCGGACGGATCATCTGTTTTGTCCGTGAAATTGGAAGGCTGACGTCGGTTAAAATTGAACTAACCTTAAAATAAATTCGATATAATTTTGCAGAACGATAAATTTGTCCTACCTTTGCCGTTGAGAAACGAACAAACATTCAATAGTTGTAATTATGAAAAAGATTTTTAGTATTATCGCAGTTGTGGCAGCATTCGTTCTTGCTGTTCCTGCACAGGCTCAGGTTCAATTCGGTATCAAGGCTGGTTTGAACGTAAACAAAGTTAGTTTGAGCGATGTTGGTTCAAATTTTGACGGTGAAAACCGCACTGGTTTCTTTGCTGGTGTGACAGCAGACATCACTCTCCCAATCGTAGGTCTCGGTGCAGATATCTCAGTTCTTTATGACAATAAGGTTGCTGGAACTTCAGTGGGTGACAAGGATGTGGACAAAACACTGCAATACATTGATATTCCAATTAATATCAAGTATACACTTGGCTTTAGCAGTTTGGCAAGCGTTTACGTGGCAACCGGTCCACAGTTCGCCTTCAATATCGGTGACAGAAGTTGGGCTCTCTCCGACTTGAACAAGGATTGGGAACTGAAGAAGTCTGAATTCTCATGGAACGTAGGTGCAGGTATTACAGTTCGCAGCCACATCAGAATCGGCTACAACTATAATATCGCAATTGGCAAGACTGCAGAATTCAAGGTTGAAGCTCTCGGACAGGATTTGGTCAAGGGTAAATTGAAGAATAATACTCATCAGATTTCTCTGACTTATTTGTTCTAAATCCGATTTAATAAAACTGAAATACATAAGTGTGAACCTCTATCGATGAAATCGTGGAGGTTCACTCGTTTTCTAAGGTCAATTGAGTCATGAAACTTAACCGGATTTTTGCCAATGTCACGTGGTCTCTCTTGGCGGCTAATAAAGCCCGTTTTATTTCTCTGACTAGGAAAAATTCTTTTTTTCTGACTGGGAAAATAATTTTCTCTGACTAGGAAAATAAATCTCCCTAACTGGGAGGAGAAATCCCGCTCCTGGGGAAGGTCGGTTTTTCTGGTTGGAAAGCGCTCTTTGGATGGCGGATTTACCTTGCTTTGTTCGCCATTCATTTGTTTTGCTTTGCCTATCAAAAAATCTTTCTTAACAGTGCCGATCTTTCCGATTATTTTGCTATCTTTGCATCATGAAATTCGCAGACGTTATAATACCATTGCCTTTACAGGATGACTATACTTACAGCGTTCCCGATGAAATCGTGGAGAGCGTGCAAGTTGGTTGTCGTGTGCTTGTGCCGTTCGGTCAGCGCAAGACGTACATTGGTGTTGTCCGTCGCCTGCATGACAATCCGCCGACTGGTTACAAGGTGAAACCTCTGTCGCGACTTATCGACTCTATGCCTGTTGTGCTTCCCCGGCAACTTGAACTCTGGGAATGGATTGCCAGCTACTATATCTGTCCGTTGGGCGATGTCTACAATGCAGCCTTGCCTGCCGGACTGAAGGACAATGGTTTCCGTCCGAAGACAGAAACGCTGGTTCGCTTGTCGGATACGGTGGATTCGTCGAAACTTGATATCATCGTCAACTTCCTCAAGAAGACGAAGAAACAGCAGGTTCTGTTCGAGACTTTCATCGAGATGTCGGGCTGCGGTCGTCTTTCCGAACCTAAACCAGTGGCGAAGTCCGAACTGATACACATGTGCGCAGTAACAAATGCCGCGTTCAAGGGACTCATCGACAAACATTTGCTTGTGCAGTATGAACATGAAATCTGTCGGTTAAATTACGGTGAGTCCGTCTCGACTACACTTAATCCGCTCAATGAAAACCAACGGCAGGCTGAGAATGAAATCAACCGATTGTTTGAAACCAAGAATGTTGTGCTGCTGCATGGAGTGACATCAAGTGGAAAGACAGAGATTTACATTCATGAGATAAAACGGATGATGGCAGAAGGTAAGCAAGTGCTTTACCTCTTGCCGGAAATTGCCCTGACTACACAGATAACCGAACGATTGCACCGTGTCTTTGGCGACGGTATGGGTGTGTATCATTCCAAGTTCTCGGATGCAGAACGGGTGGAGGTTTACAATAAACAGCTGTCCGACAGTCCCTTTCAATTGATTCTCGGTGTGCGTTCTTCCGTTTTCCTGCCTTTCAAGAATCTCGGACTGGTGGTGGTGGACGAGGAGCATGAAACGTCCTACAAGCAGCAGGACCCGGCTCCGCGCTATCATGCAAGAAACTGTGCGATTGTACTTGCCAACCAGTTTCGTGCCAAGGTGCTGCTCGGAACTGCTACACCGAGTCTGGAAACCTACAGCATGGCAAAGGCAGACAAGTACGGCTACGTCCGCCTGTCGAAACGCTATATGGACATGCAACTCCCTGACATCGAATTAATCGATATTAAACGCCTGCGGTTCCAAAAGCGGATGAAAGGTCCGTTCTCTTTGCGCTTGATCGATTCCATCGGTGAATCGCTTGCCAACGAAGAACAGGTGATTCTCTTCCAGAACCGTCGTGGCTATTCCAATTTTATCCAGTGTAAGACTTGTGGGTGGGTTCCGCGCTGCGAGCATTGTGACGTGAGCCTTACATACCACAAAGGCTGCAGCCAACTGGTGTGCCACTATTGTGGAAAAGTCTACGACCTGCCGTCTAAATGTCCAAACTGCGAGGAGATGAATTTTGTTGATGTCGGCATTGGAACAGAAAAGATTGAGTCGTTGGTACATAAGTATTTTCCTGATGCACGGACGGTCAGGATGGACATTGATACAGCCCATACGAGGGCTGCCTACGAACGAATCATACAGGACTTTGCCCAACATAAATACGATGTTCTCATCGGAACACAGATGGTTACCAAAGGGTTGGACTTCGACAATGTGAGCGTTGTCGGCATACTCGATGCTGATACGCTGCTGAACATTCCGGACTTCAGAAGCCATGAACGTGCGTTCCACGTCTTGGCGCAGGTGGCAGGCAGGGCAGGACGAAAACACCGGAAGGGGAAGGTCGTGCTGCAAACCCGTTCCATCGATTCGGATATAATCTCGTTTGTGGCATCAAATGATTATGAGTCAATGTATAATATGCAGATGGAAGAGCGTAAGCTGTTTCATTACCCACCATACTTCCGGCTGATAAATGTGTATCTGCGCCACCGCGACTCTGTGAGAGTGGACGTGTTGGCTGCGGACATGGCTCGTCTGCTCAGGCAATCGTTTGGCGAAAGGGTGCTTGGACCGGACAAACCGCCAGTGTCGAGGGTGCAGTCGATGTTTATCCGCAAGCTCATAATCAAGATTGAGAAGAAATCGTCGGTGTCAAAAGTAAGGGACATATTGATGGCAATCCAGTCGCAGATTATGGAGCAACCGAGCGCAAGCGGTTTACAGGTTTACTACGATGTTGACCCGATGTGATGTTGGCGCGATGCTTGTATGATGTGAAGTTGTGTGATGGCTGCATGATGTGAAACTGTGTGATGCCTGCACAATGTGATGTTGCCACAATGCTGCGCAATGTGATTGTTGCAAGTTGTTTGCATGATGTGATTGTTGTGTGATGTTGGCAATTTGACGCTTGGTTCCGTTATTTGCCTGTAAAGTTGTTGAAAAAGGCAGACTCCTTTGGCTATGTGGCTGAAAAGCCTTACCTTTGTGGCCAAATTATATATAGAAGTAAACGAAGAATCCTAAACGATGAAAGTATTGAAATTTGGCGGGACATCCGTAGGTTCCGTAGAAAGTATTCTTAATGTAAAGAAAATCGTTGAGGCTCAGACAGAGCCGGTCGTTGTTGTTGTCTCAGCTCTTGGCGGGTTGACGGACAAACTGATAAGTACGTCCAAACTTGCCCAGGCGGGTGATGCCAAGTACTTGGATGCCTATTATGAGATGGTGCTCAGACATCATGACATGATAGAGAAAATCATTACGGACAGCGCAAAGAAAGAGGCTCTCTTGAAAGAAATAGATGGACTGTTGGCTGACTTGAAAAGCATCTATCAGGGTGTGTTCCTTATTCATGACCTGTCAGAAAAGACGTCCAACGCAATCGTGAGCTATGGAGAGAGGATGTCGTCAAGAATCTGTGCAGCATTGATAAAGGATGCAGCATTGTATGATTCGCTCTCTTTCATAAGAACCGAGAAGAAACAAAACCGCAACTTCCTTGCCGACGAAGCAACAGACGGCCTCGTCAAAGAAGCATTCAAACAACCATTTAAGGTGGCTGTTGCCGGTGGATTTATCTCCAGAGACGTACATACTGGCGAGATAACCAATTTGGGAAGAGGCGGAAGCGACTATACAGCAAGTATCATTGCAGCTACGCTTGACGCAAGTGCATTGGAGATTTGGACTGACGTCGACGGATTTATGACTGCTGACCCACGAATCATCAATACCGCATACACTATTGACAGCCTCAGCTATGTGGAGGCAATGGAATTGTGCAACTTCGGTGCAAAGGTGGTTTATCCTCCTACAATCTATCCTGTCTGCATAAAGAACATTCCGATATATATCAAGAATACGTTCCATCCAGAGGCAGTGGGTACTGTCATCGCACAGGGATTGCATGACACACAACGTGCAATCAAGGGCATCAGCTCAATCAACAACATGAGTCTGATTACGGTTTCTGGACTGTCAATGGTAGGTGTGATTGGGGTCAATCGCCGAATCTTTACAGTTCTTGCCGATAACCAGATAAGCGTGTTCCTCGTAAGTCAGGCTTCTTCAGAAAGCAGTACATCGATAGGTGTGCGCAATGAAGATGCAGAACTTGCCTGCAACGTGCTGGATGAAGAGTTCGCCAAGGAAATAGAGATGGGGGCAATGTTCCCAATGACAGTGGAGAGCAATCTTGCGACGGTGGCTGTCGTCGGCGAGAACATGAAGCACACACCAGGTATTGCAGGAAAATTGTTCGGCACCTTGGGACGCAACGGTATAAGTGTCATTGCCTGTGCTCAAGGCGCATCCGAGACAAACATCTCGTTCGTTGTGGAAAGTCGTTTGCTGCGTAAGTCGCTCAATGTCATTCACGACAACTTCTTCCTTTCTGCATACCAGGAGTTGAACCTCTTTATCTGCGGAGTGGGAACAGTCGGCGGAAGTCTGCTGCAACAGATTGCCCATCAGCGCGACAAACTGAAGAAAGAACGTAACCTGCTGTTGAATGTTGTTGGAATAGCAAGCAGCAAGAAGGCGGTGTTCGACCGTAATGGCATAGACTTGGACAACTATAAGACGATTCTTGAGAACAGTGAAGCCAGTGACATAACTCGGCTGAAGAATGAGGTGATAGGAATGAACATCTTCAATTCCGTATTTGTAGACTGCACTGCCAGCCAGGAAGTTGCAGCTCTTTACAATGACTTCTTTGAACACAGCATATCGGTGGTTGCAGCAAACAAGATTGCAGCTTCATCCGATTATGACGACTATGTGCTTCTCAAGCGTACAGCACGCAAACGCAATGTCAAGTTCTTGTTTGAAACAAACGTGGGAGCAGGACTTCCTGTAATCAATACAATCAACGACTTGATAAACAGTGGGGACAAGATTCTGAAGATTGAGGCAATACTTAGTGGTACGCTGAACTATATCTTCAATACAGTCAGTGCTGATGTTCCGTTCAGTGAAGCTGTGCGCCGCTCAAAGGAAGAGGGCTATTCGGAACCGGATCCTCGTGTCGACTTGAGCGGAAAAGACGTGATACGTAAGCTCGTGATTCTTTCGCGTGAAGCTGGATATAAAATCAACCAGGAGGATGTGGAACGCCATCTGTTCGTTCCCGACGATTACTTCGAAGGTTCGTTGGAGAACTTCTGGCAGAAGTTGCCTGCACTTGATGCAGAGTTCGAGGCAAAACGACAAGTCTTGGCAAAGGACGGAAAGCACTGGCGCTTTGTGGCAAAGCTCGTAGACGGAAAAGCCAGCGTGTCTCTCGATGCAGTTTCATCAGACCATTCATTCTATCATCTGGAGGGTTCGAACAATATCATCCTTCTTACGACAGAACGCTATCATGACTATCCGATGCTGATTCAGGGTTATGGTGCAGGAGCAAGCGTAACTGCTGCCGGAGTATTTGCTGACATCATGAGTATTGCAAATATCTGATGCTGATGATGGACTGCTGACGGATTTGTCGACTATGAACGGCAGATAGGACACAATAGTAGGATGCGTCGGACCGCGAACGGCAGGTAGAACACAATAGTTGGAAACAAAATGAAACACATTATTATTTTAGGTGACGGAATGGCAGACTGGTCCGAGGAAAGTCTTGGCGGCAAGACTCTCCTGCAGTATGCAAAGACTCCGTACATGGATATGCTTGCCAAGAAAGGGCAGACCGGTATGCTCAAGACTGTGCCAGATGGCTTCCATCCGGGAAGTGAGGTGGCAAACAGCAGCATATTGGGCTACGACCAACACGAAGTGTACGAAGGACGAGGTCCGTTGGAGGCTGCCAGCATAGGCGTAGAACTTGCGCCCGACGACATGGCAATACGTTGCAATCTGATTTGTATAGAAGGAGACAAGATAAAGAACCACTCATGTGGAAGATTGGAAACGGAAGAGGGAGATGTCCTGATAAAATACTTGCAGGAGAACTTGGGCAATGACCATGTCCATTTCTACACAGGAGTGCAGTACCGACATCTTTTGGTTATCAAAGGTGGAAACAAGCACATAAAGTGCGTGCCGCCACATGATGTGCCAGGTCAGGCTTGGCGCCCTCTGCTGATAAAGGCAGAAATCCCAGAGGCGGAAGAAACTGCAAAGCTACTGAATGGTTTGATTGTCAAGTCACAGGAATTGCTGGCAAACCATCCGTTGAATGTGCAAAGAATAAAAGAAGGCAAAGACCCTGCAAATTCCATCTGGCCATGGGCTGGTGGCTATCGTCCACACATGATACCGTTGACAACCACTTTCCCCCAGATACACAGAGGTGCAGTCATAACTGCCGTAGACTTGATAAGAGGAATAGGTTCGCTTGCAGGACTGAGAGTCATTAACGTGCCTGGAGCCACAGGTCTGTATGATACAAACTATGAAGGGAAGGCACAGGCTGCGATTGATGCGCTCAAGACCGATGATTTTGTCTACTTGCATATAGAAGCAAGCGATGAGGCTGGGCATGATGGCAACTTGCAGTTAAAGCTGACAACAATAGAGAATCTCGACAGCAGAGCCGTAGGCCCTATCTATGAGGCAGTGAAAGATTGGGAAGAACCAGTATGTATCGCGGTGTTGCCCGATCATCCCACTCCAGTACGTCACCGTACACATACCAATGAACCGGTACCTTTCCTTATATATGCACCGGGAATAAAACCTGATGGTGTCGAGACATTCGATGAAGTGGCATGCAAGGAAGGCGTGTTCGGACAGTTGCAGAAAGATGAATTTATTAAAGCAGTAATGAGTATATGAAGTTTTATAGTACTAATGGAAATGCCCCTGTGGCAGATTTGGAAAAGGCTGTAGTCAAAGGACTTGCAGAGGACAAGGGCTTGTACATGCCTGAGTCAATAAAGACGTTGCCACAGTCATTCTTCGACAGCATACAAGACAAATCATTTCAAGAGATTGCCTACGTTGTGGCAGATGCCTTCTTCGGAGAAGATGTAGACGCGGAATCCCTGCGTGCAATTGTCTACGACACACTTTCTTTTGATTGTCCTGTGAAGAAAGTCACTGACTCTATATACTCATTGGAGCTTTTCCATGGTCCGACACTCGCATTCAAGGATGTAGGTGCAAGGTTTATGGCAAGACTTCTGCAGTATTTCCTCAAGAAAGAGGGCGGCAATGGACAGGTGAACGTGCTAGTCGCAACGTCTGGTGACACAGGCAGTGCTGTGGCAAATGGTTTCCTCGGAGTAGATGGCATTCATGTCTATGTGCTTTATCCAAAAGGCAAGGTGAGCCCAATTCAGGAATGTCAGTTCACGACGCTTGGAAAGAATATAACTGCAATAGAAGTTGACGGAGTCTTTGACGATTGCCAGGCATTGGTGAAGTCTGCATTTATGGATGCCGACCTTAATAAACGCCTCAAGCTTACTTCGGCAAACAGTATCAATGTTGCACGTTTCCTTCCACAGAGCTTCTATTATTTCTATGCCTATGCGCAGATGAAAAAGAAAGGATTGGCAGACAATCTTGTGTTCTGTGTTCCTTCTGGCAATTTCGGTAATATATGCGCAGGGCTCTTTGCCAGGAGAATGTGCTTGCCGGTTAAGTATTTTATTGCAGCCAATAATGCAAACAGCGTCTTTTATGATTATCTGCAGACTGGCGAGTATAAGCCTCGTCCTTCTGTTCAGACAATAGCCAATGCAATGGATGTGGGCGATCCAAGCAACTTCGCCCGTATATATGACTTGTATGGTAAGAATCATGATGCAATAACTGCAGATATCAGCGGAACAACATTCTCTGACGAACAGATTGCAGATACGATACGCGAAGTCTATAAGACTACTGGATACGTGTGTGATCCGCATGGGGCATGTGGCTATCGCGCGTTGTCGGAGCAATTGAAACAAGGAGACACGGGTGTGTTTCTTGAGACTGCTCATCCGGCCAAATTCAAGAGTACGGTTGATGGCATTGTTGGACTTGATATCAATATCCCGGAAAAATTGCTTGCCTTCATGAAAGGAGAGAAGCAATCGGTTCAGATGTCAAAGGACTTCGATGCTTTCAAGCAGTACTTGATGCAGAATGCTGATTAGCAACAATCGGTCGTGTGACGATTGACAACCGGCCGTATGGTGACGGATAATAGTTCGTATGACGACGGACAATCAGTCGTAGAACTGTAAACCAAAACTTTCCTCATTTTCAATACTTGTAGAACTTGTATTAGTAACAAACGTATTAGTAACGAACGTATGATAAAGGCAATTTTCCTGGATATTGATGGAACGCTTGTGTCGTTCAAGACTCACCATGTTCCGCAGTCGACGATTGATGCTATAAGTAACGTCAGACGACAAGGCGTGAAGGTCTTTATTGCTACAGGACGCCCTTTGCCATTCGTGAATAATCTTGAGGGGCTGGAGTATGATGGAATCATGACGGTCAACGGCGCTTGTTGCCAAATAGGCAATGGAACTGTCTTGCGTCGTGATCCGATAGACCATGATGATTTGGCAAGACTCGTTGCTTACTGTCAGACTCATCCATTCCCAGTTGCTTTTGCATCCAATGACGACGTGTTCATGACAGAATCGTCTGTTGAGTCGGAAGAAATCTTTGAACTGCTTAATCTCGATGCTCCAAGAATTGCACCCATAAGTGAGTGCATCAATATGGATGTGATGCAGATTATTGGTTTCTTCGATGCCAATGAAGAGGACTTCCTTATGAAAGAGGTATTGCTGGGTTGCGCTGCCCAAAGATGGCATCCTCTGTTTGCTGATGTTATAAGGTGTGGCAACAATAAGGCGCAAGGCATAGATACAATCCTTGCCTACTATGGTATCGGTCTTGACGAGGCAATGGCGCTTGGAGATGGTGGAAATGACATGGAAATGTTGAAGCATGTAAGATATGGAGTGGCTATGGGCAATGCAAGGGATGAAGTGAAGAAAGTGGCACATTATGTCACTCAGAGTGTAGATAATGACGGCGTAGCCCTGGCTTTACAGGAATTTATTGGCTTAAAATGAAAAAAAGTTCGGTATAAATTTTGCTAGTTTAGAAAAATGTCCTACCTTTGCACTCGCAAAACAGAAAGGTGCCATAGCTCAGTTGGTAGAGCATCGGACTGAAAATCCGTGTGTCACTGGTTCGAATCCCGTTGGCACCACCAATCAAATCGTTGAATGTCATTACGATGTTTGACGATTTTTTCTTTTATAGATAGTTTGTATTAGAACTAAGAATAAACATTTTTGTTATGCGCAAGTCTTTAATTGCTTTGGCTTTCGGTACGTTTGCCTTGGGTATCACTGAATATGTGAT
>CAVHYP010000003.1:36254-79774 GCA_963640465.1 Bacteroidaceae bacterium
CTCCCATATATTGCAAATGATTTCCATGTAAGTATATCAGAAGCCGGCTACTTTATCTCAGCGTATGCCTTGGGCGTTTGTGCCGGTGCTCCTATTGTTGCGGTCTTTTGCAGGAAATGGCCCCTCAAGAATATATTGTACTTGTTGGTAAGTGTGATGCTTTTTGCCTCTCTTTGTATGACGTTGTGTCCTATTCCTGAGGGTGAGGTGCAGGGGATTGGCTGGCAGTTCTGGCTGATGATGTTTTTCCGCTTCCTTGCCGGTATGCCTCATGGTGCATTCTTTGGTGTCGGTAGTATAGTCGCAGACAGACTGTCAAAAGGCAATGGGTCGGTCTTTGCTGTAGCAGTCATGTGCTCTGGCATGACAATTGCCAATTTGGTGGGCATACCTTTGGGTACATTCCTTACGGGACTGATATCATGGAGACTCGTCTTTGGTTTCGCCACACTATGGAATATAGTGACAATGGTTGCGGTGGTCAATTGGATTCCACGCATGGATGCATTGCCAGATACTGGTGTGAAAGGTGAGTTCCGCTTCCTCAAGACTCTTGCTCCATGGCTTTTGATTTTGGCAACAGTCTTTGGTAATGGCGGCGTGTTCTGCTGGTATAGTTATATATCACCTACTCTTACCAAATTGGGAGGTGTACCGGAAAGCTGGATGACTTTAATGATGGCATTGGCAGGTGCCGGTATGGTTGTCGGTAATATGTTTGGTGGAAAATTGTCTGACAAGTTCGGGCCGGGACATACATGCCGAAGCCTGGAAATAATGATATTTATAAGTTTGGTTCTTATTGCCTTGACTGCGCAATGGATGTGGTGTAGTATACCACTTATGTTTATCACTGCTGGTGGGCTTTTTGCATTGTCTTCTCCCCAACAACTTCTTCTTCTTCGATATAGTAGAGGCGGAGAACTGATGGGCGGTGCCATGATTCAACTTGCATTTAATTTAGGTAATGCTGTCGGGGCGTATTTGGGCGGTTTGCCTATTGATGAGTCAAACCCTCGGACATATCACTATTCTGCTTGTATAGGTGCTGTTTTGGCTTTCTGCGGTGTGATTTGCTATGTTGTCTTTTGCAAAAGGTATGAAAAGAGAACTGCTCGACTGAAGAAATAATAATCTTCGTATGTGGATTGGCTTATATAGGGAGGCTCATCCGATTTCGATGAGTCTTGTTTCTGTATTTCCCATCGGTTTGATGTCTGCAATTTCTACATTGTGATATACGGCTTGAATGCAGCGGCAGAACAATCCGTGGCTGACGGCAAGAACCGTCTGCCCGGGGAATGTGGACTGCGCGTAATCTAGAAACAGTTTGGCTCTCTTCCGCATCAGTGCTACGCTTTCAGCGTTCTCGGGTATGACAATCTTAGTAACTCCGTCTACTACCATCCCTGTGGCATCTCCCCAGTCGCGTTCCCTTAGCAATGGTGTGTATATTGTCTGCAGATGCAGTTGCTGGTTGATGATTGCTGCTGTATCCTGGCATCTCTTTATGTCGCTGCACAAGATGATGTCGATAGAGTAGGACTTCAGTTCATTCACTGATGATTCGGCTTGACGTTTACCTTCCTTAGTCAGTGTTCCTGGCATCAGACCTTGTAGGATATGTCTTTTGTTTTCTTCCGTCTCGCCATGACGGTATAGGTATATCTTTGTCATAATCACTTAAGCGCTAAAGTGGAATAGGCTATAATGACATACCTGATTGATTTTCCGAGTAATGTGAATAGGAATGTCCCCCATACATTGGCTCTCAACACTCCCAGCGCAATGCTTATGGCTGTACCGAGAATCGGCAGGAATGAGAATATACCCATCCATGACCCATAATTCATGACATATCGTTGTGTGCGTTCCATTCTCGATGGCTTTATCTTAAACCAACGGTTGATTGTTTCGGGTTCGCACATGCGGCCGATGGCATAATTGACCATAGAACCAAGCACATTGCCAATGGTGGCGCTTACGATGGTCAATACGGGGTCTATATTGCTGGCCATGAGTAGGGCTGCCATGACTGCCTCGCTGCTGAATGGGAAAAAAGTTCCTGCAAGGAATGAGGCAAGTCCCATGCCCAGGTATCCATAATTATAGAAGAATTCACTTAGATAATCCATGAGTTGAGAATGAATGCGGCTAATGCCAACAGGGTAATGATACAAACAACAATATTTGATAGCGTGGTCGAGTCATTGCCTATATAGTGCCCTCCCATGATGGATGTGTTCATTATAATCGCTGGCAATATGTCTCTGCATCCTGCTGGATGGAACAGCAGAAGAAGGTAATAGGCAAAGCCATGTAGTACCACGAGGTGGAATATGCAACGTGTGCGTGTCTTGTCGAGATATATTCGGGTGTAGAAGTCGACAGTGCTTACTATAAATATGAGAAGGGAGAGATAGATTATGATGAGATCACAAGTTGTCAGTATGGCGTAGTTCCCGAATTGGAATGCCAACATCTGTCCTAACAGATGATCAAACCCTTTCATGCGGTCTGTACAGAATGCAAGTCCGCCTACAATCCACCAAGGAGTCAATAAACCCAATATCGCCCCGCTTATACTACGTGCATTGAATATCCTTAGTATATACATCGACAATAGATATATAGGTGATAGCCATATTGTCTGTGGCATCGCCAGTGTGCTTATGCCAAGATAAAGGTATGTGACGTAAGACAGTCCTGCAGAATTGTCCATCTGGTATGATGCAAACATGGTGAAGTATGACAACAACAGCATGAACATTACAATCATTCCGATGTTGAATGCATGCAAAGATGTTGCTCCCAATATCAGTGCTGCAAAGACAAAACTGATGGCACGCGAATTCAGGCGTAACAATACTTGTGAGATATTCAGCTCTCCTAAGACATACACAGTTAGGACGACAATTAGAATTGCCAGGGTGGAGTTTAACCACCCTGTACTCTTGATGCCGTCCGGTAATAACTGCCACAGGCTGTTCTGGCTGCCATTGTCCAATATTCCTGAACCTCCTACCAGGAGCCATGTCGCTACAATAATCACTGCGATTGTGTGGAGTGATGTGGGGCTTATGGCTAATGAATGCTGAAAATTCCTAAGCACTTGTTTGTCTGTCTTGTAACTATATGTCTTTACCTGCGTAACTATAAATCTTTACCTATGTCGGTGCGGAAATACTTCTTTTCAAACTGAATGGCTTGTGCACCTGCAAACGATTTTGCGAGAGCTTCGTCTTTGTCCTTTCCATAAGAACTGATGGCGATTACTCTTCCTCCTGCAGTAACTGTCTGGCCATCTTTTATTGCTGTGCCGGCGTGGAATACGATGCTGTCCTTTACCTTGTCTGTACCTGTGATAGGATAGCCTTTCCCGTATGCTTCCGGATAACCACCTGAAACAAGCATTACGCATACTGCACAACGGTCGTCTATCTCAAGATTGCGTTTGTCGAGATTGCCCTCAGCAACGCCTTCGAGCAAGTCTACGAGGTCACTCTTGATTCTCAGCATGACACTTTCTGTCTCTGGGTCGCCCATGCGTACATTGTATTCAATAACCATTGGCTCTCCGTTTACATTGATCAGTCCGAAGAAGATGAAACCCTTGTAGTCGATGTTCTCTTCTGCAAGTCCTTCTACTGTTGGGCGGATAATGCGTGTTTCCGCTTTGTTCATCCATTCCTTGTCTGCAAAAGGTACTGGGCTTACTGATCCCATTCCTCCTGTATTCAGTCCAGTATCTCCCTCTCCGATTCTTTTGTAGTCCTTTGCTTCTGGTAGTATCTTGTAGTGTTTCCCGTCGGTAAGTACAAACACGGAACATTCTATTCCACTCAGGAACTCTTCGATGACTACAGTGGCACTGGCATTGCCAAACATTCCACCAAGCATGTCCTTGAACTCTTTCTTTGCTTCCTCAAGGGTAGGTACTATGAGTACGCCCTTGCCTGCACATAATCCGTCGGCTTTCAATACATAGGGAGCCTTCAATGTCTCGAGAAACTTCAGTCCCTCTTCCACTGTTGTGCCATTGAAACTTCTATAGGCAGCAGTCGGGATGTTGTGACGTTTCATGAACTCTTTGGCAAAATCTTTTGAGCCTTCCAACACAGCTCCTTGCTTTGATGGCCCTATGACTGGTATACTGCAAAGTGAACTGTCATTTTTGAAGTAGTCATAGATGCCTTCCACTAGTGGTTGCTCAGGTCCAACTACAACCATGTCTACTCCCTTGTCCAGAACAAATGCCTTTATCCCATCGAAGTCGTTTGCTTTTATGTTTACGTTCTCACCTACAGATGCAGTGCCTGCATTGCCTGGCGCTATAAACAGTTTCTCCACTTTCTGGCTTTGGGCGATTTTCCATGCCATTGCATGTTCCCTTCCACCGCTTCCTAATAAAAGAATTTTCATATTGGTTATTTTAAATAGTCGTTGAAATACTTTGTTATCTTGTTGTGTAGATGCACCCTGTCTGTACCCATCATGTTGTGTTGGTCACCTGGGTATGTGAACAAGTCTGGATAGGTGTCAGCATCGATGCAGGCTCTTATGAAGGACAGTGTGTGTTGTGGTACACATACATTGTCGTTGCCACCATATATAATCATCAATTGACCTTTCAAATTTTTAGCCTTGTTCAGCAATGAAGTTTCTGCATATCCTTCTGGGTTGGATTGGGGTGTGTCCATATATCGCTCTCCGTACATTACTTCATAGTATTTCCAGTCGATTACCGGACCTCCGGCTACTCCAACTTTGAATACATCTGGGTATGTGGTCATAAGGCTTGTTGTCATGAAACCTCCGAAACTCCATCCATGCACTCCAAGACGTTCAGAATCGATATATGGCAGACTCTTAAGGAATTCCACTCCCTTCAGCTGGTCTTTCATTTCTTCAACACCCAGGTGTCGGAACGTGACTTGCTCAAAGTCTTTGCCCCGATGCTCGCTTCCGCGATTGTCGACGCAGAACATGACGTAGCCTTGTTGCGCCATCCATATATCCCAACCTCTTGCTGCCCAATGGAATGATGCATCAATGTTGTGGGCATGCGGACCTCCGTACACATACACTACCGCCGGATACTTCTTGTTCGGGTCGAAGCCTGTTGGCAGGATAAGGCGATAATATAAGTCTGTCTTGTTGTCTGCCGCCTTTATTGTGCCGACTTTTATTTCAGGACAACGGAATTGATCCCAAGGGTCTTCGGCTGTCAGGATATTTGTGCTTGATTTTTTTCCTGAGGTCTCGATTATATCAATGTTTCGTGGAATGGACGGGGATGAATGGTAATCTGCAATGAATTGCCCACTTGCGGACAATTTTGTGCCATGTACACCTTTGCCGTCATCCAGTAGAACTCGTTTGCCTTTCATGTTGACACTATAGACGTTTGTCTGCAATGGATTGGCTTCATTGCTCGTGTACAATACGGCTTTAGCTTTGGCATTGAATCCGAGAAAATCAATGACTTCGAATTCTCCTTTTGTGAGTTGTGCAAGTTGTTTGCCTTCTATGTTGTATAGGTACAGATGATTGTAACCGTCTTTCCTTGACAGGTAAATGAACTTTGAATTGTCCCACGGGAGAAACTTTATAGGAACCATTGGCTCAACATACTTGTCGTCAGTTTCGTCGAATAACACAGCTTTCTTCTTTCCGGTTTGTGCGTCATAACATACTAGTTGTGCATGGTTTTGGTCTCTGTTCAGTTCAATCATGTAAACGGATGATTCATCTGGACTCCATGCTATATTGGTGAAGTATCTGTCGGTGGGGTCTTCTGCGTCAAGGTATATCACTTTGTCGTCGCTCGCATTGTAGATTCCCACTGTCACTTTATGACTTGTCTCTCCTGTCATCGGATACTTGTCGGGAACAAGTGATGCACAGCGTGTGGAGATGTCGACCTGTGGGTATATAGTGACCATGGATTGGTCCATTCTGTAGAAGGCCAATAGATTGCCTGATGGACTCCAAAATGAACCGTTGTTTACACCGAACTCATTGCGGTGAACTGTTTCTCCGTAAACGATGTCAACGCATCCGTCTGTGCTTAATGCTATTTTCTTTCCATCGGCTTTAACTACATATAGATTGTGGTTGACTGTGTATGCAAGATTGCGTGAGGCTGGCGAGAATTCCTTGTTTGAAGCGCCTGCTTCAATAGGTTGTGACCAAATGACTTTCCCTGCTGCCCAGTCAACCAGCACTTGCTCGTTGCTAGTTTCGTACATCACCAATGTCTGGTCCTTGTAGGGGAACTTGGAATTGTACAGGCTTGTCAACTCTCGCTTGCCAGCTTTGTTCAGTACTGCGTTTATGTCACTTAAAGTAAGCAGTACATTGGCTTGCCCATTGGCAATGCCTGTCGTAACCTCTTCCATGTCTAGACGTACAAGCACATCTCCCCACCATTCCAAATGCATGGTGGTAGGTGTGTTCTGCCAGTAAGTCTTTCCTCCTGGAATCAAGTCGTCAATCGTGAACAATCGTTTGTCTTGTGCCATTGTTGGATTAGCCATACATAACGCTGCCATGGCTATAGCTATGAAATGTTTCATCTGTTGTTGTTTAACCAGTATGCAAAATTACGACATAAACAGCAATTAAACAAATTAAATCCATAAATTCAGTCGCGGATGGGCAAAGTCTGTTGCTTTTGTTCGGTAGTAGTATTGTTTTAGAGCGCAAAACAGGATAATATGAAGTTTTTTCAAAAATAAATCAGTGATTGATATGTGACTCTCAGTTTAAATTGCTAAATTTGCATCTCGAATATATATAAACAGATGGCTTCAACAAAGAAAATTAAATGTGCACTGATATCAGTGTTTCATAAAGATGGTTTAGAGGAAATGTTGGCAGAACTCAACAAGAATGGCGTTAAGTTCTTGTCGACCGGTGGAACACAGGCTTTTATCGAGAGCTTGGGGTATGAATGTGGTAAGGTGGAAGACTTGACTACCTATCCTTCAATTCTCGGTGGACGCGTCAAGACACTGCATCCAAAAGTCTTCGGCGGAATCCTTGGCCGACGTGAATTGGCAAGTGACCAGGAGGAGATGGCTAAGTACGGAATTCCGGAAATCGACCTTGTAGTGGTTGACTTGTATCCTTACGAGGAAACTGTTGCAAGCACGAACGATGAATCTGCCATCATAGAAAAGATAGACATAGGTGGCATTTCACTGATACGTGCTGCTGCGAAGAATTTCAATGATGTGGTTGTAGTTCCAAGCAAACATGAATACGGCGCTTTGACCGAGATTCTGAAGAACCAGGGTGCAGAAACTACAAAGGAACAGCGCAAGTGGTTCGCAGAACGCGCTTTTGCCACAAGTTCTCATTATGATAGTGCAATTCATGACTACTTCTGTAGGAAATGATTTGTATGTAGGAACATTGAATGGAAATGAACAAAAAATAGATTGGATATGGGATTCTTTTCAGGTTTTTTCTCTTTTACACAGGACATAGCAATGGACCTTGGTACGGCGAACACAATTATTATCAGCAATGGTAAGATTGTGGTTGACGAACCATCTGTCGTTGCGCTCGACCGCAAGACCAACAAGATGATAGAGGTCGGGAAAAAAGCTAAGATGATGCATGAGAAGACTCATCCAGACATCCGTACGTGTCGTCCGCTGAAGGATGGAGTCATTGCAGACTTCAATGCTTGTGAGCAGATGATGCGCGGTTTGATTAAGAAGATAAATAACGCCCACAGCTTCCTTACTCCATCACTCAGAATGGTTATCGGAGTTCCTTCTGGCTCAACTGAAGTGGAACTGCGTGCGGTGCGTGACAGTGCCGAGCATTCTGGTGGCAGGGATGTATATCTGCTGTTCGAACCTATGGCTGCGGCTATCGGTATCGGTTTGGATGTGACTGCACCTGAAGGACACATGGTAGTTGATATAGGTGGTGGTTCTACTGAAATCGCTGTCATCTCGTTGTGTGGTATCGTGTCAAATAGCTCTATTCGAGTTGCTGGCGATGAATTGACTGCCGACATCCAGGAGTATATGAGTCGACAGCACAATGTCAAGGTGTCTGAACGAATGGCAGAACGTATCAAGATAAATGTAGGGTCTGCGCTTACCGACTTGGTGGACAATGCTCCGGAGGAATATGTGGTTCATGGTCCTAACCGTATCACTGCATTGCCTATGGAGATATCCGTATGTTATCAGGAGATAGCTCATTGCATCGACAAGTCGGTTGCAAAGATTGAAACAGCCATACTCAATGCACTTGAGAAAACTCCGCCAGAGATTTATGCCGATATCGTCAAGAACGGTATCTATCTTACCGGTGGCGGTGCGTTGCTCCGAGGATTGGACAAGCGTTTGACTGACAAGATTCATATTCCATTCCATATAGCTGAAGATCCTCTTCATAGTGTGGCAAAAGGAACTGGCATCGCATTGAAGAATATTCATGTGTATAGTGCAGTCTTGATGCGTTGAACTGATATGGCTGATTATTGAATGTGGAAATGGAGAACCTTTGATTCTTCATTTCTATTTTGTGTTATAGCGAGCATTTTTGTGCGTGTTGTAGTGAGTAACGGACTTTTCATCGTGATATGATATGCGGAATCTGATTGATTTTATCATCAAGTATAAGTATTGGTTTGCCTTCTTCCTCATGGAGGCATTCTGCTTGGCTATGCTTTTCCGTTTCAATTCTTATCAGGGAAGCGTGTTCTTTACGACTGCCAATTCAATGGTAGGCGGCGTTTATTCTACAGTTGACGGAATCACTTCCTATGTCAAATTGGGAGCGGTCAATGAACAGCTTGAGGCTGACAATGAGGCCTTGCGTGAAGAGCTTCAGACAATGAAGCATGAACTGCTTGCAAAGCGGATAGACACACTCAAATTCGCTGGTTTCAAGAGTTATCGCTATCATCGGGTTGGTGCATTGGTTGTCAATGCCACGACAAACCGCAGCAACAATTTGCTGACAATAGACAAAGGCTCGAGTGATGGTATAAAGCCGGAGATGGGTGTAATATGTTCCAGTGGCGTTGTAGGAATCGTTTACTTGACATCGAGCCATTACTCTGTTGTCATGCCTCTCATAAATGTGAAGTCAAGGGTCAGCTGCCAACTGAAGAAGCATAAGTCCTTTGGTACCATGGAGTGGAAGTCCGGTAATTCGGAATATGCTTACATGACGGGCGTGCCTCTTCATGTGAAGGCATCGATGAATGAGGTGGTTGAAACGAGCGGCTTTTCAGATATATTCCCTTCTGGCATCCCGGTAGGTAAGGTTGAGGGAGTGGAAACCGTAGATGATGGTTTGTCGCATTCCATAAAGGTGCGTTTGTCAGTTGACTATACGTCAGTCAGGAACGTGAGTGTGATAACCAACTATGACCATGCCGAGAAGAAAAAGCTCGAGTATGAAGCGGATTCTTTGATGAACTTGGATTGAGAAAATATAAAAACTGAATATAGTAGTAGTTATGGGGCATAAGACGTTGGTGCGTTTGGGACGTATGGTTCTGTTACTGATAGTGCAGGTGATGGTACTGAACAATTTCCATTTGTTTGGTTATGCCACGCCATTTGTTTTAGGTTACATGATTATCTGCTTTGAGACCGGTGAGTCCAGAATGTCGTTGTTGTGGTGGGGATTTGTCATGGGACTCATTTATGACATGTTCTCCAATACGATGGGTATGGGAGCAGCAAGCTGCACGCTTCTTGCAATGATGAAACCATATATTCTGAAACTGTATATGCCGCGTGATGTAGTGGAATCTTTCAAGCCAACGATACAGAGCATGACCTTGTCTCGCTATATCTGGTATAGCTTTACGTGTATGGCATTGCTGCATTTCGCATTCTATTTCCTCGAGGCTTTTTCCTTGAGCGATTTGTTGCTTACTGTAGGTGCAATGGTTGGCGGAACTGTTCTTGCAACGATTATAGCTGTTTGTATAGAATTCATCGTCCACAACAGAATGATAGATAGAGAGGTCGTGTAATGAAAGACTTTGAGCTGCAGAGGAGACAATATGTGATAGGAGGGCTGGCAATTGTAATTGTTCTTGCCTATATCTGCCGTCTTGCCTATTTGCAACTCTTTCCTAACGACTTCGAACAGACTGCATGGAACAATGCATTATACAATAAGGTGATATTCCCTTCCAGAGGCGCCATCTACGACAGGAATGGAAAACTGATTGTCTACAACGAGCCGGCTTATGACGTGATGGTGATAACCCGTGAAATGAGCAATCTTGATACCTTGGATTTTTGCAAGACGTTACATATCACCAAATCCCAGTTCGAAGACCGGATGGCATGGATAAAGGACCGTAGTAAGAATCCCGGTTATTCATCATATTCCCAGCAACTGTTTATGGCTCAGATACTGCCGGCTGATTTCTTGGTGTTCCAGGAAAAGATGTTCCGCTTCAAGGGTTTTTATGTGAGGGAACGCAATTCCCGTCAATACAGATATCCTTATGCAGCACATGTGCTTGGCTATGTAGCCGAAGTCTCTGGAATGGATATCGAGAAGGACGGCTATTACAATGCAGGCGATTTCATCGGCAAGCAAGGTGTGGAGCGCTCTTACGAAAGCGTGCTTCGTGGACAAAAAGGAATTGAAGTCCTATTGCGGGATTCGCGTGGCAAGATACAGGGACGGTTTAAGAACGGGGAGGAAGACACACAACCTCAACCGGGCAAGGACATTATGCTTAGCCTTGACATTGAGTTGCAGGCTTTGGGCGAAAGGCTGATGCAAGGCAAGAAGGGAAGTATTGTCGCTATTGAACCTTCAACTGGCGAGATTCTGTGTATGATATCGGCTCCGTCATATAGCCCGAGGGATATGGCTGGTAAGGTGAGGGGCGAGAACATCATGCGGATGTTGGATAATCCTGACCGCCCGATGCTCAATCGTGCAATTTCCGGAACATATCCGCCTGGCTCTACGTTCAAGCCTGCTCAGGCTTTAACATTCATGCAGGAGGGCATCGTCTCGGCTGATGGCACATATTATCCGTGTAATGGCGGTTTCAGGTACAAACGGTTGAAAGTGGGATGTCATGACCACGAGTCGCCTATCAGCCTTAAACCGGCAATCGCAACCTCTTGTAACGGCTATTTCTGTTGGGGGCTGTATCACATGTTCGGCAACAGGGGTAAATACTCGTCGGTGCAGAAGGCAATGACTACATGGAAAGACTACATGGTGTCAATGGGCTTTGGTTATAAACTGGGTATTGATATGCCTGGCGAGAGCCGTGGAATGATTCCGAATGCAGATTACTACGACAAACATCTCAAACATTGGAATGCCCTTACGGTCATAAGCATTTCCATTGGTCAGGGTGAGGTGACCCTTACTCCGCTCCAGATTGCCAACCAAGGTGCTACTATTGCTAATCGCGGACACTATGTGACGCCTCATATCGTGAAGCGTATACAGGGTAGTTCTATTGCCGATAGTCTGAAGCAGGTTCACTACACGAAAGTGCAGCCGAGGTATTATGAACAAGTCGTAAGCGGAATGCGGCGTGCTGTCGTTTCCGGTACTTGCAAGGGCGCGCAGAATCCTTGGTATGAAGTGTGTGGCAAGACTGGTACTGCCCAGAACCGTGGTCATGACCATTCCGCATTCATGGGTTTTGCACCGCGTACAAATCCTCGTATTGCCATCGCTGTGTATGTGGAGAACGGTGGATTCGGTGCTGCTTATGGAGTCCCTATTGGGGCGTTGATGATGGAACAATATATAAGGGGAGAACTTTCTCCGAACAGTAAGGTGAGGGCACTCGCCATTCAGGAACGTACAGTGAACTAAAAGACAATGGACTATGCTACGTGATGATAACAATAAGGGAATATTTCTCTCGCTTGATTGGATGACCATCGGTCTTTATCTGGTTCTCGTTGTATGGGGCTGGTTGTCTGTGTGTGGAGCGTGTTATGACTACAACAATCCCGACCTTTTCAGTTTCAGTCTGAAGTCGGGCAAGCAATTCGTGTGGATTCTGACTTCTGTCTTGCTGGCTGGAACCTTACTGTTGATAGAGAAGCGCTTTTACTATAAGGCATCAGTGTTCATCTATGTGATGATGATTCTGATACTTGTGCTGACGATATTCATTGCTCCTGATTCCAGAGGGTCGAGGTCATGGATTCCGATAGGACCGGTGAAACTTCAGCCTGCGGAATTTGCCAAGTTTGCTGTTGCGTTGGCTCTTGGTAGATACATGGACCGTTATGGATTCAACATTTCGAATACGCGGGAATTGATCAAGGTCGTTGCTCTGTTCTTCCTTCCGATGGTTCTTATCATTGCCCAGAAGGAAACGGGAACGGCATTGGTTTATTTGGCATTCTTCCTCGTGCTCTATCGTGAGGGCATGACCGGTTCCGTCCTGTTTGCTGCATTTGCATTCGTAGTGTTCTTTGTTGTTGGAATCAAGTACGGCGACGATGTCTTTTCAAGCATGCCGGTGTCTGTGGGTGAGTTCTGGGTGTTGCTTCTTGTACAGGCGTCGACCATATTCCTTGTTTGGAGGTATGGTAACGAGCGTGGGGCAGTAAAGAACCTCGTCTGTTTTGGCGGTGGCATGGTACTGCTGGCTTGTCTGTTCTCGGCTTATGTGATTCCGTTCAATGTCTGCATTGTCCAGATAATAGCGAATGTCGGCAGTATCATCTATATTTTTGTGCTTTATGCTTATTCGCGGTTATACAAGTATCTGCTTGTGGCTTTGTTTGCGATTTCTTCCACTGGTGTGTATTATGCGTGCGACTATGTCTTCGACAATGTCCTTCGTGAACATCAGCGTGTGCGTATCGAGGTGCTGTTGGGGAAGCGTAACGACACCATGGGAGCGGGCTACAATGTGAACCAGGCAAAGATTGCCATCGGGTCTGGCGGTTTCTTCGGAAAGGGCTTTCTGAAAGGCACACAGACCAAACTGAAGTATGTGCCGGAGCAGGATACGGACTTCATCTTCTGTACGGTAGGTGAAGAAGAAGGCTTTTTAGGCTCTGCAGGTGTGCTCCTGTTCTATTTGATATTTATATTGCGGCTTATTGTACTGGCAGAACGACAACCGGATTTGTGGGGGCGTGTGTATGGCTACAGCGTGGTGAGCATCTTCCTTTTCCACTTGTTTGTCAATGTTGGCATGGTTCTCGGTCTTACTCCGGTCATTGGTATTCCTCTGCCTTTGTTTAGCTATGGAGGTTCCTCGCTATGGGGCTTCACATTGCTGCTGTTTATTTTCCTGAGGATGGATGCCGAGCGCAATTACAATAGTAGGTAAGACTTGCTGCCCATTGTGCGAAACCTGTTTGACGGGAAATTTTGTACAAAGTAAAAGTATTTCGAGCTTCGATTAGAAAACATCAGTTTCTTATGGTGTCGGCGATTGAACTTAAGTCTGTTCCGTTTTGCAAATCCTCTCCACGGATGGGGTGGAATAGTCATTTGTGAGGGAATTTGGACGAGACTTGTTTCCGGTCTTATATCAGCCAATTTTTTCTCTGACTGGATAAAACTTTTTCTCTGACTAGGAAAATAAAACGGGGTGTTTTGACAGGTGTTTTGGGTTTGGTGTTTTTGTACCTTGATTTAGCCGCCCTAATTGCCGGAATCTGCTCTCTCCGATAGGACCGACGAAGGTGATCGTACGACTTCTGGCAAAGAGGTTCGGGCCGATTTTTATCATTTCTAAATTATAAATGAAGAAAAACGGAATGATGGCGTTACTCATCTAAGTCTAAGGAAATTTCTTGTGGAAGGATTTGGTAATGATTGAGCCTTTTCTGTCAATGAATATGGGGCAAAGTTGCTCTCATTATCTTCTTTAGCGAGGGTAACTTTGCTCTATATTTAACACTCTCTGATTTTCTCCGTTTCTAGTCTTGCGTATCCCCTTATTCAACCACAGTTTCGTCTCGTTTATGTCGGTTTTCCCATTGTTTACCCCTAAATTTACGCAGATTTCAGTCTAAAATCACAGAAAACTCGTGAGAACCATGAGTGTTAAAATGGCGAGAACTGGCATTACGACTCATGAAATTCGTGCTTAAATCCGCGAAAATAGGGCGTTTCTTGTGGGTAAACTGTCGGAAAATCGCTGTTTGCTTTACTTGGCTGTAATGGTATTTTATTCTATTAACATATGTATATTATTGTAACTCAGTGTATTGGAAGTTTTATTAAGCTCTATTGTGCTTTAGTTTTAGTTGTGACAGTTGTTTTTCTGAGACCCATGTATTTGCGCTTTGTCCTTTTTTGGTTATATAACTATTTGATTAATAATTGTATATCTTATATATGTAGGGAAATGGTAAAAGTATGGCTGCCTTATTTTTTTACTGTTATACTGTCACAACTGTAACGCTGGAGAAATTTCGAGACTTTATGGGCGGAAATAAGTGAAAGTTTTAGATTGACGCTAAGAGATATTGAACAATTTGTAAAATCATTGCAAGGATTCAATCTGAATATAGCGGTTTTGGACGCTTGCAAACCGTTCGTGAGGCTTTTTATTAAGCTTTTCGCTACCCATTCAGGGAACATTCGGGGGCTCTTTAATACCCTATTGACTCTTGTCTGGATATTGCTCCGTTTTCGGCTTGCTTTCTGCCTCGCTATTCAATTATCTTTTGCTTTGCTTCCCCTTCGTTTTTTTCTTGCTTTTCTCTTACTGTAGAACAAATTTCGTGTCGTGTTTCTTTTCGGGCATTTTGTGCTGCAAATGCGTGCACGCGTGTTGCCTGCAAATGCATTATTTGAGAAGTTGTGTTCTTCCGTCTTGTCTTTTTTGGGCTTTGGGTGTTCCATCGTATGATGATTGATAAAAATAAATCAGAATTTATTTTGTGTTTCGCATTGTTTGTATTAACTTTGTCGAAAAATTTTTCCAAGAATGAAGAGACTAACAAAGGAATTGAAAACTATCGTCGATGGTATCCAGGACAAGAAGGGACAGAACATACGTGTTGTCGACTTGAAAAAGATTGACGATACGATTTGTAATTACCTTGTCATCTGCGAGGGGAATACGCCGACCCAGGTGTATGCCATCGCGGAATCAGTGGGTGATAACCTCCGGGAAAAGAACGGACTGAAGCCTCTGGCTGTTGACGGACAAAACAACAGTCTGTGGATTGCCATGGACTATGCCGACATCGTGGTGCATGTGTTTGTTCCCGAATATCGCCAATTCTACGACTTGGACAATCTGTGGGAAGATGCAGATTGTACTGACATACCAAATCTCGACTGATTTATGAGCAATAATAACAAAGATAATTCTTCGAAAAGAATGCGCAAACCAAAGTATAATCTGAACTGGATCTACATGCTCCTGCTCTTTGGCGTCGCATTTATCCTCCTGTCGAAAACGGGAAATTCCTCTTCCAAGCAACTCTCGTACACTGATTTCGAGAGATGTCTGGACAGTGGGTATGTGACTGAAATCCTTGTGAACAAGGACGACCTGTCGCTGAAGTTCGCTGTCAACAAGGATGGCGAGAAATCCATCTACGGCAATGTGTCGAAAGACCCTGCGGGAAAGAGAATCCCGGAAGTGGAGTTCGGTTCGGTGGAAAACCTTGAGAACAAAGTGGATTCAGCCAGAGTTCATGGCATGTTCACCGGTAAGGTAAGCTATGAACGCGATGACAACACGCTGTGGAACATACTGATACAGGTCGGTCCGCTGGTTCTGCTTGTAGTCTTCTGGTTCTTCATCATGAACCGCATGGGCGGAGGCGGAGGCAAAGGCGGCATCTTCAGCTTTGGCAAATCGAAAGCAAAACTGTTTGAACAGAACGATGCAGAGGTCCGCATCACATTTAAGGATGTGGCAGGTCAAACAGAGGCAAAGCGCGAGGTGCACGAGATAGTGGACTTTTTGAAGAACCCGAAAAAATACACTGAGTTGGGCGGTAAAATTCCTAAGGGCGCATTGCTCATCGGGCCTCCGGGAACCGGTAAGACCCTTTTGGCAAAAGCTGTGGCTGGCGAGGCGGAAGTACCGTTCTTCTCCCTCTCCGGATCGGATTTCGTGGAGATGTTCGTAGGTGTGGGCGCAAGCCGTGTGCGCGACTTGTTCCAGCAGGCAAAGGAGAAAGCTCCGTGCATTGTCTTTATCGATGAAATCGATGCCATCGGCCGTGCCCGTGGCAACAAGGCAAGCATGGGAGGCAACGACGAGCGTGAGAACACCCTCAACCAGTTGCTTACGGAAATGGACGGATTCGGAACCAACAGCGGAATCATCATCCTTGCAGCCACCAACCGTGCTGACATCCTCGACAAAGCTTTGCTACGTGCCGGACGATTCGACCGTCAGATTCACGTGGAACTGCCCGATTTGAGCGAACGAAAGGCAATATTCAACGTACATCTGCGTCCAATCAAAATCGATGAAACCGTGGATGTCGACACGCTGGCACGCCAGACTCCAGGATTCTCCGGAGCCGATATTGCCAACGTATGCAATGAGGCAGCACTCATCGCGGCCAGAAAGAACAGCCCGTGGGTCAACAAACAATGTTTCCTCGATGCAGTCGACCGAATCATCGGTGGATTGGAGAAGAAGACAAAGGTTATGACCGATTCCGAGAAACGTGCCATTGCCTTGCACGAGGCAGGTCATGCTACGGTCAGCTGGTTCTGCCAGTATGCCAACCCACTGGTGAAAGTGACCATCGTACCGCGCGGTCAGGCACTTGGCGCAGCGTGGTATATGCCGGAAGAACGACAGATTACGACCAAGGAAGAAATGCTCGATGAAATCTGTGCAACGCTTGGCGGTAGGGCGGCAGAAGAACTGTGTATCGGACGCATCTCCACTGGAGCGATGAACGACCTGGAGAAGGTGACAAAACGTTCTTACGGAATGATTGCTTATGCAGGAATGGGCGAATCATTGCCAAACCTCTGCTATTATAATAATGATGAGTACCAGTTCAGCAGACCTTACAGCGAGCATACTGCAGAACTGATAGACCTTGAGGTGAAGAAGCAGATTGCCGAGCAGTACGAACGTGCAAAGCAGATTCTTGAGGAACACAAGGACGGCCATGCACAGCTGGCTCAGTTGCTGATTGAGCGTGAGGTCATCTATGCTGAAGACGTTGAAAACATATTCGGCAAGCGTCCTTGGATTTCTCGCACAGAGGAGCTGCTTGCTGCAAACGAGGCAGCGGGCAACAACGGTGCAGACGGACCAGTGGACGACCACGCTGCAGAGAATGAGGAAATCATCCGCAAGAAAGCGGTAGAGGCAGTGCTGGAAAAAGCCAAGGCTGGTAATAATGGCAATGCTGAGGCGGACAATAACGGCAATGCTGAATCGGAGAAGAAAGGAAAGGACGAGACCGAGAAAAAGATGCAGAAACCTTTCCAGGAACTGAAGATCACAACCTTTGAACCTGTTCCAGAAGAACCCGCTGAAGAACCGGATCCGGATCAGGCAACAGCCGTAACACCGGAAGCAGAACCAGCAACAGCCGTAATGCCGGAGTCAGAAGCAGCAACAGCTATGGTGACAGAAACAGTAAACAATCCGATGGAATCACCAGTTGCTGAGGATGAAATCGCTGAAGAAGAATCTCCAGTCATTGAATGCTCTCCCGTTATGGATGAAAGATCTGCCGAGGTAAATACGTCGGTCTCTGAGAAAGTCGAAGCTATTGACGATTCACCGATTCGTTTTGACTATGAAGAAACCAAAGCAACTGAAGCAGATATTGCGGATGAGATGGAACCGATAGAATTCCCGGAGTTGAACGCTGACGATGAAATGGATAAAGAGGAGGCGGATAAAATCGATGAAATCGAAGCTGCGGCAGACAACGCTGAAGGCAAAACTATTGAGGACGAAGTTGTAGAAGACAAGGCAGTTGAAACCAGAGCTGCTGAAACAAAACGCAAGGAAAGCCATTCTGCAAACTTTGCCAGCGGAGTGAAATATAAAGAAAACAAAACCAAACCGATTACACCACACGAGAACACACTTTTCGGATGGTGATGACACGCTATTGAAGATATGCAACTAAATAAACTGAATAGAGAATTACTGATACGTTCAATCACAGGCATAGCCTTTGTGTTTGTGATTGTGGCATGTATCTTATGGAACCGTGTTTCATTTGCAGTGTTGTTCGCCGCAATATCAGGACTGACCACAAGAGAGTTCTGCTCGTTGGTGAACAAATACATGAACTGCCAGGTAAACGTTTTCATAACTACGTTGGCATCCATCTACTTGTTTGTCGCAATATTTGTTTTCAATGCCAACATCACAGGAGCAGAGGTTTTTATACCTTATCTTATTACATTGATATATCTGCTTCTGTCAGAACTCTATTTCAAGGACAACAATGTGCTGATGAATTGGGCATTCTCGATGATGTCGCAGCTGTACATCGCCTTGCCGTTTGCCCTGCTGAGCACACTTTCGCTCTTTGCTGTCAACTATGGTATGGGACGTTATGGAGTGGCATACAACCCAATGTTTGTGCTTGCAGTCTTTGTGTTCATCTGGTTCGGCGATTCAGCCGCCTATGCATTCGGAAGTATGTTTGGTAAACGCAAACTCTTTCCACGCATATCGCCAAAGAAATCTTGGGAAGGCTACATTGCTGACCTTGTGGCTTGCCTGGTTGTTTCACAGGTCATAGCCATCTGGGGTGTAGGCTGCTTCTCGGGCAATGAACTTGTCAACCGCCTGGCATGGGCTGGACTTGCAGTTGTTGTTTCTGTGTTCGGCACATGGGGCGATCTTGTGGAATCGCTCATCAAACGCAAGTTGGGTACCAAGGACTCGGGCCACCTCCTTCCTGGACACGGAGGCATGCTCGATCGTTTCGACAGCTCATTGATGGCAATTCCAATGGCTGTGGTATACATCTATACTATTAATGAATTTCTAATAACTAAATAAGACTAACAATAAAATTACATATTATGGGAGAAATAGTTAATAATGAACCAGTAAAAGAACCTGTTCCAATGTCTGACGACAACAAGGAAACAGTCGTACCAACACCTGCAGAAGAAACCGTAGCCCAGAAGGAAACGGAAACTCCGGCAGAAGTACCAGTAACTGATGCAGCAAGCGAAGATCCAGCAGTCGAAGAACCAACAGCTGCAGAAGAGTCTGACGTTGAAGCAGCAGATGAAGAACATGCCACTGCCAATGCTGAGGAGTTTGCTACTAAGGAGAGCATAATCGAACGCTTGAAGCAGATTGCAGAGAGCAACGAGGAAATTAGCCGTCAGGAAGTGGATTCACTCAAAAACCATTTCTATCGCATGCTGAAGATGGAGGGTGAGGCTGCCCACAAGAAATATCTTGATGAAGGCGGCGATCCAGAAGCTTACGAACCGGCAGTCGATCCATTGGAGCAAGCATTTAAGGACCAACTGGCAGTAGTGCGAGAGAAACGTGCCGCTCAGCATGAGGCTGAAGAACGCCAAAGGGAAGAAAACTATCTGAAGAAGATGCAGGTAATCGAAAGAATCAAGGCAATACTTGAAAATCCCGATGAGGTGAACAAGTCATACAGTGAATTCCGTCAGCTCCAGCTCGACTGGACTGCTATAAAGGATGTTCCTGCGGAGAAGGCTACAGAGCTTTGGAAGACCTACCAACTGTATGTCGAGAAGTTCTATGATACATTGAAACTCAACAATGAGTTCCGTGCCTACGACTTCAAGAAGAATCTCGAGATGAAGACGGCATTGTGTGAGGCAGCAGAGAAACTGGCAGACGAGAAAGATGTCATTTCAGCTTTCCATCAGTTGCAGACCCTTCACCAACAGTTCCGTGAAATCGGACCTGTAAGCCGTGAACTGAGAGAACAGGTGTGGGACCGTTTCAAGGCTGCATCAACAGTCATCAACAAGCGTCATCAAGATTTCTTCGAGGCGCGCAAGGAACAGGAAAACCAAAACCTTGACCAGAAGACTGCAATATGCGAAATCATCGAAAGTTATGATGTTGACAGTTTCAAGTCTATAAACGACTGGAACAAAGCTAGTGAACAGATTCTGACACTGCAAGCCAAATGGAAGACCATTGGTTTCGCTCCACAGAAGATGAACCAAAAGATCTACGACCGTTTCCGTGTTGCCTGCGACAAGTTCTTTGTAAAGAAGTCGGAGTTTTTCAAAAGTCTTCGTGAAAACATGAATGACAATCTGAAGAAGAAGCAGGAACTTGTGGAGAAGGCAGAAGCACTGAAGGACAGCCAGGATTGGAAAAATGCAGGCGATACTCTTATTGCATTGCAGAAGGAATGGAGCACGATCGGTGCTGTTCCTAAGAAGCACAGTGAAGCTCTGTGGACACGCTTCCGTGCCGCCTGCGACACATTCTTCAATGCAAGAAAAGCAAGCACTTCAAGTCAGCATTCAGAGCAGACTGAGAACCTGAATAAGAAATATGCTATCGTGGCAAGACTTGAAGCTATCGTGCCCGAGGAAGAGCCCGGTCTCCGTCAGATTCTGAAAGATGCTCAGGCAGAATGGAACGAGATTGGTCATGTGCCATTCAAGGACAAGGACAAGGTGTTCAAGGCTCTGAGAACACAGATGGACCGTTTGTACAATTTCCTTGGCGAATCAGCATCAAAACGCAGAGTGGAAAATTTCAGAAATACACTCAGTGAGGGTGGCAACGACAAGGTAAGAGACCGTCTGGTACGTCAGGCTGAAATTCTGCAACAGGAAATCAAGACCTACGAGAACAACCTTGGCTTCCTGAACCTGTCGAAGTCAAACAAGGGCAATAACCTTGTTGACGAGTTGAACCGCAAGGTGGAAAAACTGCGTTCAGACCTTCTTGAGATTAAGGACAAGATAAAGATTCTCGACAGCAAGGAAAAATAAGCGACGGGACTGGCTCTGAGACACTAAAGGTCAAGCTTTAGATAAATGAAGATCTCGGCTGGCGTGGATTTCATAGAGACTGAAGAAATACATAGAAAGGTATCGATAAGCACTCTCCGCTTCGACAATGATTGCAGAGAGTGCTGTTTATTCACGAATTTAGCGTGTTGAAATAAAGTAAGGATTAAAATAGGTATTTGGCATGCAACCATTGGCAGAAAGAATGCGTCCGCAGACATTGGATGATTACATCGGACAAAGACATCTGGTGGGCGAGGGCGCAGTGATAAGGAAGATGATAGAGGCAAAACGCATTTCCTCGTTCATCTTGTGGGGACCTCCGGGTGTGGGCAAAACCACTCTTGCCAATATCATAGCCAAAACTCTTGACGTGCCTTTCTATACATTGAGTGCCGTTACCAGTGGTGTGAAGGATGTGAGGGAGGTGATTGAGCGCGCCAAGTCATCGCATTTCTTTGGTACGGGTAATCCGATTCTCTTCATCGATGAGATTCACCGGTTCTCCAAAAGCCAGCAGGATTCTCTGCTGGGAGCAGTTGAACAAGGTGTGGTGACGCTTATCGGTGCAACAACGGAAAACCCCTCATTCGAAGTGATACGACCTTTACTGAGCCGTTGTCAGGTATATGTGCTCAATTCCTTGGATAAGGACGATTTGCTGATGCTTGTGGACCATGCTCTGAAGACTGATGCTTACTTGAAGCAGCGCAATGTTACCCTGAAGCAAACCGATGCTTTGTTGCGTTATTCAGGCGGAGATGCAAGGAAATTGCTTAATATCCTTGAACTTGCAACCAACGAGTCGGACGTGATTGATGACGGAACGGTGACAGAGCTTGTGCAGCAAAGTCCGTTGGCTTATGACAAGGACGGGGAAATGCACTACGACCTCATTTCTGCTTTTATCAAGAGTATCCGTGGAAGCGACCCCGATGCTGCGGTTTATTATCTCGCGCGTATGATTGAAGGAGGCGAGGAACCGGAGTTCATTGCACGACGACTGATAATTTCTGCGAGTGAAGATATAGGACTTGCCAATCCCAATGCGTTGCTTATGGCAAATGCAGCTTTTGATGCCGTGCACAAGATAGGGTGGCCTGAAGGACGTATTCCGCTGGCAGAGGCAACAGTGTATCTTGCAACCAGTCCAAAGAGCAATTCAGCATATAATGCCATCAACGGTGCCCTGCAGTATGTGCGTGAGAGCGGCAATCTGTCCGTTCCTTTGCATCTGCGCAATGCTCCGACCAAACTGATGGAGCAGTTGGGTTATGGTAAGGGCTATAAATATGCACACGACTATGCCGGACACTACGTCCAGCAACAGTTTCTGCCAGATGAAGCCCAGGGAATGAACTTTTGGCAGGCGCAGGACAATCCCCAGGAAATGAAGATTAAAGCAAGAATGGATGCCTTGCATGAGAATGTAGGGGACAAATAGAAAAAGAGTTTTATAGATAGATGGTATATCCAGACAATTACGAAGGAAAAATTGGATTTGATGTGATACGGAAGATGCTGAAGGACGCTTGCCTGTGTCCTTTGGGCGTTGAACGTGTTGACTCAATGCAGTTTTCTACTAAATATGAGGAGATAAGACAGGAGATAAGTCAAACGGCAGAGTTTGCCAGAATACTGAGGGAAGAGGATTTTCCCGACCAGGATTATTATGACTTGCGTCCTGCCCTACGAAGAATAAAGATACAAAGCACATATCTGCTTACAGACGAGCTGTTTGATTTGCAACGGTCACTCGATTCCATCGACAAGATTGTGAACTTCTTCAACAAAAAAACTGAAGGAGATGAACAACGGCTCTACCCTGAGCTTTCGGTTCTGACGGAGAATATCAAGACCTTCCCAAATATCGTAAGGCGCATAAGTCAGATACTTGACAAATATGGAGAAGTGAAGGACTCGGCAACTGTGGAGCTGATGCGCATACGCCAGGAAAAGATAAGTACTTCAAATAGCATATCAGGTACGCTCCACCGGATTTTGCGACAGGCTAAGACAGATGGACTTGTGAACAAAGACTCTGCACCTGCAATGCGAGACGGCAGACTTGTGATCCCAGTTGCACCATCACTGAAACGCAAGATAAGCGGAATTGTGCACGATGAGTCTGATTCGGGAAAAACTGTTTATATAGAACCTGCAGAGGTGGTTGAGGCTAACAACCGCGTCAGAGAACTGGAGAGCGAGGAACGACGTGAAATCATACGCCTGCTCACGGTCTTCACTGACTTTGTACGTCCTTACGTTCTCGACATGATTCGCTCTTATGAGTTCCTCGGTGATATTGATTTCATCAGGGCAAAGGCAAAGTTTGCAGTAATGACTGATTCTGTGATGCCAGTTGTGGAAGATTGCCAGCGTGTAGATTTGAGCATGGCTGTGCATCCGTTATTGCGAATGTCATTGGAAAAGCATGGACGCACAGTTGTGCCACTTGACATCCGCCTTACTCCCGAACAGCGTATTTTGCTTATCTCTGGTCCCAATGCAGGAGGAAAATCCGTCTGTCTGAAAACTGTCGGACTGCTGCAATACATGCTGCAGTGCGGAATGCTTGTCTCTGCAGCCGAGAGCAGTCGTATGGGCATATTCCAGAATATATTCATAGATATCGGCGATGAGCAAAGCCTTGAGAACGACCTTTCCACCTACTCTTCCCACATTCTGAACATGAAGGTGATGATGAAGAACGCAAACTTCTCGTCCCTTATTCTTATTGATGAGTTTGGTGGCGGAACCGAACCCCAAATTGGTGGCGCAATAGCCGAAGCCGTACTGAAGCGCTTCAATTCGAAGAAAGCCTTTGGCGTAATCACAACTCACTACCAGAATCTTAAACAGTATGCGCAGGAAGCTGAGGGTATTGTCAATGGAGCCATGCTCTACGATAGCCGACTGATGCAACCTCTTTTTCAGTTGCGCATCGGAAATCCGGGCAGTTCGTTTGCCATTGAGATTGTGCGTAAGATTGGAATACCCGAGGACGTGATTGCAGAGGCTTCGCAGATGGTAGGCCACAGCTATATTTCTGCCGACAAGTATTTGCAGGAGATATCACGCGACAAACGCTACTGGGAGAACAAACGTCAGGAGATTCATCAGAAGGAAAAGAAACTGGAAGCTGTCATACAACGCTATGAGGAAGAATTTGAAAAGATTCATGCACAGAGGCGTGAGATAATTGAGAAAGCAAAATCAGAGGCACAGCAACTGCTCAAGAACTCCAATGCAAAGATTGAGCGCACCATAAAAGACATCAAGGAGGCGCAGGCAGAGAAAGACCGTACGCGTCAGATTCGAGAGAAGCTCGACCAGTTCAAGGATAAGGTTGATTCCACTCGTGCAGACTTGCATCAGAAACTGGCAGTTCCTGTGCATAAACCCACGCAAGCACGCCAGAACATTGAGCAGCTGCAGAAGAATGCTGATCCATCACCAACCACTCCGTTCGCCATTGGCGATTATGTGAAGATGAAAGGGCAAACCACCATCGGACAAATCCGCAAGATGAATGGGCGTGAGGCTCAGGTGGCGTTTGGTGATGTGCAGATGAATGTGAAGATAAACAAGCTGGAGCATAGCGTTGCACCCAAGAGGGAGATAAGAGCCACTAACTTCATTTCTGCAGAATCGCAGGATGGTTTGAGGAATACCGTATTGAATTTCTCAGGTGAGATTGATGTCCGGGGAATGCGTGGCGATGAATGCCTGAAAGCAATAAGTCTGTTCATCGATGAGGCTTTGGTTACCAATGCATCAAGGGTGAGAATCCTGCATGGAACTGGCAACGGAATCTTGCGTGAACTTGTGCGCCATTACTTGGGTACAATTCCCGAAGTAACGGATTATCAAGATGAAAACCCTCAGTTTGGTGGTAGCGGTATAACGGTGATAGATTTTGGCTAAGCACTTTGACTGCACCCACATACCCACGCTTGTTTTAACGCTTTTGGAAATAGCTGGCTCTTGACTCGCATTCGCTCGTTGATGAATGAATCGGACACTTTGCAAGCTGCTGATACCATGACTGTACCACATAGAAGGCCTTCTTTTTTTCTCCCTTCTCTGAGATGAGCCCCTTACGGTTATGCCAGTCTTGGATACCATAGAGTGGGCGACGAGGAGAATAATAGTCGACAAGTATCCATGGGATGGTGCCCACCAAACCGTCAATCTTGCTTATCATATCGAGATTTTCACGATACAGGTTCTCCTGGAACTCTTCTGTCCAACGTTGCGACTTGTCACCATGATAGCCGGCAAGGGCTCCGCCGCCAAACTCACTGACGATTACTGGTTTGTTGTATGGGATGGTCCACTTCATCTTTGCTGCATCGTTTATGTCGCGATACCAGCCTACATACTGATTGAAAGCCACTATGTCTACTTCGTCGTGCAGGTTGTCCTGCAGTGTGTTCTCATAGTTTTTTGCGCTAGTCACTTCCATTGCAAGACTGATAAGGCGTGTGCTGTCCAGGCTATGGGCGTAACGCAGTAGCCGGCGAAGGAACCGGTCGCGTGCTTCGCCGTGAGGCGTTTCGTTTGCCACGCTCCATACTACGACATTGGCGCGGTTGCGGTCGCGCTTCACCATGTCATGTAACTGTATTTGGGCATTACGGTAAGTGTTTTCGTTCTCCCAGTCGATAGTCCAGTAGCATGGTATCTCGTCCCACACCATGATGCCCATACGTTCTGCCTCCCGCACTGTTTTTTCGTTATGCGGATAGTGGGCTAGACGTACAAAATTGCAGCCCATCTCCTTCGCCCATGCCAGCAACTGGTGCGACTCTTCGGTGGAGCGTATGCGGCCATGGCGTATGGCAGCCTCGTCGTGCAGGGTGACGCCTCTGAAGAATACGGGTTCACCATTGAGTAATATCTGCTTGCCGCGCGTTTCGATGGTGCGGAATCCTATCTTATCGCAAATTGTGTCGCCTGTCATCGCCAGTTGCACTTTGTAGAGTTTTGGATTTTCGGGCGACCATAGCACGGGTCTCGCTTTCAGTGTAACAGCTGCTTCTCCCTTTGCATCTGTAACCAACGTTGTATGGATCTTCATCTCGGGTATGTTGATTTTCACCATTTCGCCAGCTACACCCTTGTTTAGTTTTATATGGCACACTATCTTGTGGGCGTTGCCCTTGGCTAGTTGTATATCGTAGTCATCCACATGCACATCTGCCACATCCACCAGCATCACATCACGGCATATGCCGCCATAGTTCCACCAGTCGAATATCTGAGTGGGTACATTTTCGCGACGACGCTTGTTGTCCACTTTCACGATGACAACATTCTCTCCTTCCTTCAGTACATCGGTTACATCATAGTTGAAGGGGGTGAAGCCTCCCTCGTGGGCACCCACCTTCTTGCCGTTGACATAGACTACAGACTGATAGTTGACAGCACCAAAATACAGCAGGGTCCTTCGGTCGGGCTTGGGCATATAGTTGAAGTTTCTCTTGAACCATACACATCCCTCGTAGAAGAAAAGTTTATCGTCGGCAGTGTTCCAGTCGCCGGGAATGTTCATCGTAGGCGACTTGTCAAAGTCGTACTCCACCAAATCGGAGGGTTTCTTTGCTTTTGCATTGAGAAAGAATCCCCATGGAGTTTCATTCATGCGGTAGTCGTAGTAGCCCATTTCCTGAACGTCTACCAAATAGTTCCACTTGCCGTTGAGTGACTGGGTGTGGCGCCCCCATACATTGGATATTGGCGTGGAGTCTTGGGCATAGGCTGTGTAGCAACCCAAAATGGCTATGAGCGCGAAATAGATTGTCTTTTTTCTCATTGCTCTAAATCTGCTGATATTTGATGTCGTTTTGGGGAGTATCCCCTTGGTCTAGTTATTTAGATGACAAAGATACAACTTTTTTATAAAACAGAGGAAATGGTCAAAATGTTTTATGTCATTATATAGACCAAAACGGGAAAACTGTCACATGTGTGAACCGTATCCTACACGAATTGGAATACAATACATCTAATGGAGCGTTCCTGTTGCTTTGTCTTTGACTTGTCCTTGGAAGTTGCGAAGTTCTCTGAACGTCAAAACCAAAGCGTACAAAAACGCCTTTTCAATATGTATGTCAACCTCTTGCTTTCAACCCGAAGGCAGTCAACATCGAGGTCGACATTGCAAAGGTAGTAAAATTATCTCAAACGCATACTTTATAGAAAGAATTTTTTCTTCAAGCAAGTAAAATGAGGTGCAAATGATGGAAATGTGAGGCAATTAAAAAATAGGATTAGTTTTTTGATGGTAGCGGTAACGAACGTATTCGAGCTCTGCTCGCATTTGCATACAACCCACAAGTCTGCGCTCGCTTTAACGCCCTCGGAGAGGGCTAGCTCCTAGAGCTTCTGCTTTCGTCGAGCGCTGTACATTTTATCAGGCATTCGAGCATCGCTCGCTATGTAGGAGTCAGCTCTCTCCGAGAGCGTAGACGATGACGTTCGAGCTTTGCTCGCCTTGTTTGTAGCTCGCACTTATTACAGCCCACAAACCTATGCTCGCTTTAACGCTCTCGTAGAGGGCTAGCTCCTAGCATTTTTACGCTTGTCGAGCGCTTATGAACGAATAATATGTTGTGCATGGATTAAACGTATCATGCCTTCCCTCTGTATAGTACCCCGAAGCCTAAGACTTTATGCACAACCATCTGAAATCAGTCAATCTTTTCCGGCATTTTGGTGACATTTACAACATGGCCTTTCTATCCTTTATTTCGCGTCCTATTACCAAGATTTTTTTCTCTGACTAGGGAAATATTTTTGTCTATAAACCTCTACGCATGGCATTCGTTCGATTAGCTCGATTCCTGATTTTATAAGGATGCCTTTCGCATTGCAACCCACCACCATTGTTACGCCTTATTATATATGCACGCGAGGGCAAGAACTCTCCAACCTGTCATTCCGTTCATTTTCGTTCACTCCATGTCCATAAATATTCACTCTAGGTTCACTTTCGTCCATAAAATATCGAAATTTGCGAGAGTGGCTTCTCATGCTGTACAACTATAGGTCCTCATGTTGTACAACTATAGCACCTCATGCTGTACGTTCATACGACCTCATGCTGTACAACATGACAACTCCATAAAACCCATCCTTGCAACCCTATAAAATCGGCCGTTATAAGCCCTATTCGAGAGTTATGAAAACACCTCAATTAAGACTCTTCAAAACGCTCGACAAGCGTAAAAGCGCTAGGAGCTAGCTCTCTCCGAGAGCATAGGTGATGGCACTCGAGCGACAGCTCGCTATGTTTGCAGTGTGCTTGTTTTACGGCCCACAAGCCTCCGCTCGCTTTGACGCCCTCGGAGAGGTCTAGCTCCTAGCGTTGATTAACGAATCGGACGCTTTACATTTATCTTGTGTCTAAAGTCTTTCTGATGCTGTGAGCTGGATCATGTGTTGGATTAGGGAAAAACACGCCAAGAACCGCTTTTTTGCCTACTTCCATTGACTTGTAGTCTAACGAGGGCTTTTATGCGTCACAACGAAGCGTTTCATTAGTGGTTGATGAAGCACTTTGTTGGGTTAACTGTTTTTGTAAAACGTATCTGCATCTTTGTTGCTATTATCAACAATGCTGCAATGAATATTTACGCTACGGGTATGTACGGTACTTGTGTCTCCTTATCCGATAATCCATTTGCTCCCTGGAAGCAGGGATACCAACTTTGTTATGTTATTATCGCACAGCATACAAAACACAATGCAGCAGACAGCGGGATGGCAAATCCTATAAACGCCTTCATTTGGTCGTGTCTTGTTGCCCACCCGCCTTCTTGTCGTGGAGTTTGTGTTCCATTATAGGCTCGGCGTGAGCCGAGGCTCGGAGCGTTTGCTTGTCTTCTGAATGGGTCGTGACACCCGTACTTTAGGACTTGCTCGCAATCAAGTTGCAAATATACAAACATTTTTGGGTCTGCTGTTATAATCTTTTTGTGCTATATTCTCACGTTTATTCCTCCGAACACCGTGGCTCGTGGCATTGGGTAGCCAAGGTTTATCTCGTATTTCTGCGCCAGTAGGTTCTCTCCGCGCACCCATAGTCCAAACCGTGGCGACAGACTGAAGGCTGCTCTCACGTTCCAGAGCACAAAACTCTCTTTGGTTATGGGCGACACTGAGGTGTATAGTCCCGCTACATACTCAATGCCTGATGACACCATCCAATGCCCTTTGGAGAAATTGGCACCCGCATAAAGCTTGTTCTCAGGTGCGGCTACCACTGGGTTGGTCATGTGCAACAGACTGTAGTTTGTCTCTATGGACCATGTCTTATTAATGTTATATTGGATCTGTGCCTCCACTCCAGAGTTGTATATCCTGCCTGTGTTGACGTTGAGCGGCGTGGCTCCACCAGTGCGCACTGTCGCTATAAGGTTTTTGCCGTCTATATAGAAAAGGTTCAGTTCGTAGCGCAAGCGTCCGCCAAGCAGATGTTGCGAAAACGCTAGTTCGTAGTTCCACATGCTCTCGGGTTCAAGGTCGGGGTTGTGCGGCGTAAACATGTACATCTCCCGTAGGGTAGGATAGCGGAAGCCCTTGCTCGCCGAGAGTTTTAGTGTGAATGAGTGTGGCAACCGTAGCGACAGCCCTGTCTTGGGTATCCATTCTGTGCCAACTTCGGAATGTCTGTCGGCACGCAGTCCAGCATTGAACGTAAGTCCTGTGGTTATGTCTTGGCGGAAATCGACATATCCAGCCAACTCGTTCGCCGTCTTGTCTACAAGCTGGTCACTTTCGCCCGTCCGTCCGCCCTCTACATAGCGGTTGTAGGCATTGCCGCCAAACGCAAACCAGTCGGCGCCGACGGTGAGGCGATTGCCACGAAACAATTGCATGGTCTGATACAAAGACACGCCAGCCATGTCGTCGTGGGAGTCGTAGCGGTAGGCTTTGGGCTTGCTTTGGCCGTTGGGTGAGTAGCCGTCATTAATCCAGTGGTTACCCCAATTGTAGAACACGCTCATTGAACCGGATGTGCATTTGTGGTTGTTTTTTACTGCCACCGAGGCCATGCCACGCGTCACTTTTTGGTCGGCATCGGCCAATGGCGAGCTTACACTGCCTGGCTGTGAAGCATTGAAGTGGGTCATTTCAATGTTGGCACTGATGCTCCAAGTCCGTGACAGACGGTAGCCTACCTTTGCATAGCCGTCAAACTTGTCGAAATCCATGTCGCTGCGGTGACCGTCGGTGTGGCCGTAAGAGCCAGAGATGACCGACGAGAAACGTCCCTTGTTCACTTGGTTGTTCAATTCGGCCTCAATGGTGTTGTATGAACCATATCCTGCATGTAGCATGGTCTTCACACCATCGTGCGGCAAACCCCGTGTGACAATGTTCACTACGCCTCCCATTGCGTTGGAACCATAGATGGTGGATGCAGGGCCGCGTAACACTTCCACGCGTTCAGCCATTGACGATTGGTAGGCATCGGATATGGGATGGCCCATGAGACCCATGTATTGTGGTTGCCCGTCAATGAGTACCAACAGTCTTCCCGAACTGCCTCCTAGGCCTCGCAGTGAAATGTTACCTGCAGCGCCTCCCGACACGCCATAACCCATCACTCCGCGCGATGTGGCGAAGAGACCAGGTACCTGTTCTGTCAATGTGGGCAACAATGATGGCTGCATCGACTGCTCAATGGTGCGCCTACTGACGACCGATACCGTCTGCGACAAATGCCGTGCGTTCATCTCGCCGCGCGTTCCAGTGACGACTATCTCGTCAATCTCCTTTGGCTGTGTGTCCAAAACAGAGTCGCGCTGTTGCTGCGCTGTGCCATCAAGTGTGAAAAGCAACGATGTGGCCAACATTACAAATGGTTTTCCCCTCATGCTACTTAGTCTTATGCTTGTTCTTTTTGTTGCTTCTTATTTACTTTCATCTTGCCTTCGTGCGGTAAAAGTTTGTTTGTTGTTCTGTATTCGTTCGAGTCTTCTACTGCACTTCCAGTTTGAGTCCGACGCTGCTGATCCCTTTTATGGTATTGGGTTTCATTATGTGGCAGATCCTGTAGGCGTATGTGAACCCTGAGTCTACGTGGATTGTCGGTGCGTCCTTCGTGACGGTGGCGTAGGGAAATCCTTTGCCGTTGTTGTTGCCGTCAGTGTCATAGATGCTAATTTTTAGTGTATCGTAGCTGATTTCTTTGTCTTCGCACATGAGGGCGGCTGTCACGTAGAGGTCTTTGTATTCGTAGGCGTCGGTTGACCTTATGCCTATACATGCCTTCAGATCCGCGCTGCTTGTGGCTTTGGGCAGACTGAAGGTCACTGTGTCTTCTGATGCCCAACCATTTGTCTTTACATCTTTGAACTCGTTGAGTATCGTGCCGTTATGGCATGATGCGAGGGCGGCAAGGACAAGAACCAGCAAGAGGATTGCTGCATTGCGTTTGGTGGACTTCCTACTAATGGTTTTCTTGCTGCTTTGGACCATTGTTCCCCTTGTGTTTCTTCTTGCGCTTTCTCTTGGAATTGTCGAACCTGTTGATGTTGTCTTGGCTGAGCAGGTCGACTGCGTGGTCTTCCTTCACTTCCTCTGCATCGCTCAATGTAGCAGGTTTCTTTCCTTCCTTGTTCATACTGATGATTTCGAATGCGCGCTTCGCCGGGATGGTCACTTCTCTCACGAGCATTCGCTTGTCGGTGGAGTAGGTGATTTCCTTGGCTAGGATGTCAGACTTGAAGTAATAGTAGTCGCAGTCTTTTGTCTGCAGCACGATTTCGCGTGACGGCAGGTCTTTCAGTGCTTCCACATATTGGTCGACTTCGTAGTTCATGCAGCACTTTAGTTTTGCGCATTGACCAGCCAGTTTCTGTGGGTTGAGTGAGATGTCCTGGAAACGTGCTGCGCTGGTTGAGACACTGACGAACCGTGTCATCCATGTGGCACAACAGAGTTCGCGTCCGCATGGTCCGATTCCGCCGATGCGTCCGGCTTCCTGGCGTGCGCCTATCTGCTTCATCTCTATACGTACTCTGAACCGCTCTGCGAGTACCTTTATCAGTTGTCGGAAGTCGACGCGATCGTCGGCAATGTAGTAGAAGATTGCCTTGTTACCGTCGCCTTGATACTCCACGTCGCCGATTTTCATCTGCAATCCCAGGTTTTTGGCTATCTGACGTGACTCAATCATGGTATCGTGTTCGCATGACTTTGCCTCGTTGTATTTGTCCATGTCCACTGGGCGTGCCTTCCTGTATATTCTCTTGAACTCGGTGCCGGGACGCAGGTTTGCCTTCTTTATCTGGAGTGCAACGAGTCTGCCAGTCATGGTAACCGTTCCAATGTCGTGTCCGGGATTAGCCTCTACTGCCACGATGTCGCCTTTCTCGAGTTGCAGGTTGTTTGAGTTTATGAAATAGCCTTTGCGTGGGGGCTTGAATTGCACCTCCACCAGGTTGGTTGCCTTGTCGTTGTCGGGCAGGTCAGCCAGCCAGTCATATGTGTTTAGTTTGTCGGTGTGCTTGTTGCAGCCTTTTTGGCAAAGCCCGCAGCAACCGTTGCCTACTTTGAATTCGTTCATACGCTTATGTGCATATTATGCTTTGAGATGCAAAGTTACGGCAAAAAAACGAGATATAAAAATTGTTCGTTACAAATTTGCAGAACAAGCCTAAAGACTATGCTCTGTCTTCCTCTGTTTTAACGCTCTCATTGGGTCAGCGCTTTTGCCTGTTTTTATTGTGTCGGTCTTCTGGTCTGCGAACTTGATTTCTCTGGTCGGTGGAACAAGACTTGGCTAAGGAAAAATTTTTTCTAGTTAGGGAACAAAATTTTTCTAGTCAGGGAACAAAAATTATCCAGCCAGCGGACTCGAGTCTTTCTGCTGAGAGGACTTGCTTCATGTCCTAAGAAAATTATGTTTGATGTAAGATTGCGAAACCTTTGGCTATGAATGGCAGACAATCCGTTTTATGATGAATTTTGGGGTTAAATTTGCCTTAAATGATGGATTGACCTTTTGAATGTATTGTCGTGTCAGGATTTTATAGTAAATTTGTGGTCTGAAATTAACTGACAGAATATTATGAACAAACTAAAACTTACTCTTGCCCTGACTCTGTTTGCCGTCGTGGGTCTTGTGAATGCTCAGATGCCTACGCCGGTCCAGGTGAAGACTCAGTTCAAGGAAGTCTCTCCCACTGAAGCGGAGATTACTTTCTCGGCTTCGATTCAGTCGGGCTGGCACATGTATTCAACGAATGTTGTTGAGTACGGACCTACTCCAACGACGATTACCGTCGAGAAGGTCAGTGGCGCAAAGCTGGACGGAGCTTTGGCTCCAAAGACATCGCCTATAAAAAAATATGAGGAGATGTTCGATGCAGACGTGTATTACTTTGAGAATTCCGCCACTTTCATTCAGAAGGTGAAACTCGAAGGCGGCAAGTATCATATCGAGGGTTACCTTGAATATGGCGCATGCAACGACAAGAATTGCACCCCTCCGACGAAGGTTGATTTTACTTTCGATGGGGAAGCAAAGGCTGCTGCCAAGGATAAAAAAAAAGATGAGGATCCTGTAGCTGAGGAGAAGGCGGAGACGGAACCGGTAGAGGAGGCTGCTGATGTTTCTGACTCTTCGGCTGTTGTTGCCGACACGGCTTCTATGGCTGGGATTGTTGAAGGTGACGACGATTTGTGGGCTCCGGTTGTTGACCAACTCAAGGCTTTTGAGAATAAGACTGCAGAGAACAATACGCTGTGGCACATCTTCGTGCTCGGACTTCTGGGCGGACTTGTCGCCTTGGTCACCCCATGTGTATGGCCAATCATACCGATGACGGTAAGTTTCTTTCTAAAACGCTCGGGCGACAAGCACCAGGGTATTCGTGATGCAATCATCTACGGATTGTCCATTGTGGTGATTTATCTTGCTCTTGGACTTATCGTAACTGCACTGTTCGGTGCAAGTGCTCTCAATGCATTGTCTACCAATGCGATATTCAATATATTCTTCTTCTTGATGTTGGTGGCGTTTGCTGCTTCATTTTTCGGGGCGTTTGAATTGCAGCTGCCATCTTCATGGAGTAATGCGGTCGACAGCAAGGCAGAAAAGACCGGCGGACTGATTGGCATTTTCCTTATGGCATTCACCCTTACGCTGGTCAGCTTCTCATGCACCGGTCCAATCATTGGTTTCCTGCTCGTGGAAGTTTCAATATCTGGTGATATCCTTTCGCCTGCTGTCGGAATGTTTGGCTTTGCCATTGCGCTGGCACTACCTTTTACTATCTTCGCCATCTTCCCAAGCTGGCTCAAGTCGATGCCAAAGAGCGGCGGTTGGATGAATACGGTGAAAGTGGTGCTCGGATTTATCGAACTGGCTTTCGCATTGAAGTTCCTTTCAGTTGCCGACCTTGCTTACGGATGGCATTTGCTCGATCGTGAAACTTTCCTGGCCTTGTGGATTGGACTTGCAGTGTGTCTTGCCCTTTATCTCTTTGGCTTGATAAAGTTCCCTCACGATGATGCTGACGAACGTAACATTAGTGTTACTCGTTTCTTCCTTGGACTTATTTCCCTGGCATTCGCCATTTATATGGTTCCTGGTTTGTGGGGCGCTCCGCTGAAAGCCGTAAGTGCGTTCTCTCCTCCAATGTCAACTCAGGATTTCAATCTCCAGTCATCGGAAGTGAAGGTGAGGGCAAACGACTATGAAACAGGAATGCAAATTGCGAAGGCTGAAGGTAAGCCCGTAATCATCGACTTCACAGGTTTTGGCTGTGTGAACTGTAGAAAGATGGAGGCTGCCGTGTGGACTGACGCAGAGGTGTCCGACATCCTGTCGAACGATTATGTACTCATCCAGCTTTTCGTTGACGACAAGACTCCGCTTTCAAGCACGCAGGTTGTGAAGGTGAACGGACAGGACCAGAAACTTCGCACCGTAGGCGACAAGTGGAGCTATTTGCAGAGCAGTAAGTTTGGTGCCAATGCTCAGCCGTTCTATGTCCTGCTCGACAATGAAGGCAATCCGCTTGCAGCAAGCTACTCGTTCGATGACAATGTGGAACATTACAAATCATTCCTCAAGTCGGGACTTGATGCTTACAGAAACAAATAAAAACGGGAGCGCGATACACCTTATTATATATACGCGCGCGCAAGGACTCATTAAACAATAAAATATGGATAACGAAAACAAGAACAACGATGGCCAGATCCAATTGGAACTGAAGCCAGAAACAGCAGAGGGCAGGTATGCCAACTTTGCGATTGTAGCCAGCGCAACTTCGGAATTCGTCATTGATTTCGCTTCATTGCTTCCTGGTATGCCGAAGGCATCAGTGCTTTCACGAATCATTATGGCTCCGGAGCATGCAAAGCGTTTACTGTTTGCCCTGCAGCAAAGAGTCGAAGACTATGAAACTCTGTATGGAAAGATTGAATTGAAGAAGCCGGCTCAGCGCGGTTCGACAATCGCACCATTCGGAACGGGTGAGGCATAAACTGAAGCTGTAACCAATGCGGAACATAGGATACGCAGGAGCCGGACGAGTCGGAGTGTGACTTTGTCCGGCTTCGGTGTCATGACCGATGCCTCTTTTTCGGTGAGTTCCCCATACGAATAAGGCGGATAAAATGAAAATGTAAGTAGTAAACATCGAAAATCTGTACTTTAACTGATAAAAAGTGAGAAAGATAAGTGCTGTCTAAAAGAATTTTACTAACTTTGCACCGCTTTTTGGACTATTGTGCCCGGACTTCTACGTGTCCGGCGCGAGTTTGAAGCGTGTCTGGACGAAAGGACAGACGAAGGACAATGTATAACAAAACAAATAATATAATAAAATTAAAACAAAATGCCTACTATTCAACAACTAGTAAGAAAAGGTAGAAGAGTATTGGTTGACAAGAGCAAGTCGCCAGCTTTGGACTCATGCCCACAGCGTCGTGGTGTTTGCGTACGTGTCTACACAACAACTCCGAAGAAACCTAACTCAGCAATGCGTAAAGTAGCACGTGTTCGCTTGACAAACAAGAAAGAAGTTAACTCCTACATTCCAGGAGAAGGTCACAATCTGCAGGAACACTCAATCGTTCTTGTTCGTGGTGGTCGTGTAAAGGACCTTCCAGGTGTACGTTACCACATCATCCGTGGTGCACTCGATACAGCTGGGGTTGAAAGCCGTACACAGCGCCGCTCTAAGTATGGAGCAAAGCGTCCAAAAGCTAAGAAGTAAAACAAAAGGAAGTTCAAATCAGTTGGTTTGATGGACGCTAAGAAGGTTGAGTAAATGTTCAAGTGAGAACATTGAAGTAACACAATTTGCAACCTCAGACTAAAATTCAAACAAACAAAGCAATGAGAAAAGCTAAACCAAAGAAACGTGTTATTCTGCCAGATCCAGTGTATGGAGACGTAAAGGTGACAAAGTTTGTAAACCACCTTATGTATGACGGAAAGAAAAGTATCGCATATTCAATCTTCTACAATGCCCTCTCAATCGTAGAGAACAAGATGAAGGATGGAGAGAATGCTCCAATCGAAGTATGGAAGAAGGCTCTTGACAATATCACTCCACAGGTGGAGGTGAAGTCACGCCGTATCGGTGGTGCTACATTCCAGGTTCCGACAGAAATTCGTCCTGACAGAAAAGAGGCAATCTCAATGAAGAACATGATTTCTTTCGCACGCAAGCGTTCGGGCAAGAACATGGCAGAGAAGCTCTCTGCGGAAATCATGGATGCATTCAATGAGCAGGGTGGCGCATTCAAACGTAAGGAAGACATGCATCGCATGGCTGAGGCTAACCGTGCATTCGCACATTTCAGATTCTGAAATTAGATATTAAGGTAAAAAGGTTATTAGGAAAAGAGAAGATTTATGGCTAAACGTGATTTGCATTTGACGCGTAATATCGGTATCATGGCGCACATCGATGCGGGCAAGACAACCACTTCTGAGCGTATCCTGTACTACACTGGATTGACCCACAAGATTGGTGAGGTTCATGACGGTGCTGCTACAATGGACTGGATGGCACAGGAGCAGGAACGCGGTATCACTATCACTTCTGCGGCAACTACTACGTTCTGGAATTGGAACAACGACAAGTATAAAATCAACTTGATTGATACTCCGGGACACGTTGACTTCACTGCAGAGGTTGAACGTTCGCTCCGTGTGCTTGATGGTGCTGTTGCTGCATACTGTGCAGTAGGTGGTGTTGAACCACAGTCTGAAACTGTATGGCGTCAGGCAGACAAATATAATGTACCTCGTATTGGATACGTGAACAAGATGGACCGTTCGGGTGCAGACTTCTTCGAGGTGGTTCGCCAGATGAAGGAAGTACTCGGCGCAAGACCTTGCCCAATCGTAATCCCAGTCGGTGCTGAGGAGACATTCAAGGGTGTTGTTGATCTTATCAAGATGAAGGCAATCCTTTGGCATGACGAGACAATGGGTGCTGAATATGAGGTAGACGATATCCCGGCAGATTTGCAGGCTGAAGCTGACGAATGGAGAGACAAACTCCTTGAACTCGCTTCAGAGTTTGATGAGGCTCTCATGGAGAAGTACTTCGATGATCCTTCAACAATTACTGAAGAAGAAATCATCGCTGCAATACGAAAGGGAACAGTCAGCATGGAAATCACTCCAATGCTTTGCGGTTCTTCATTCAAGAACAAGGGTGTTCAGACATTGCTCGACTATGTGTGCGCTTTCCTTCCTTCACCACTCGATACTCCAAACGTTGTTGGTACAAATCCATCAACCAAGGAAGAGGAAGACCGTAAGCCGGACGAGGCAGAAAAGACATCTGCTCTTGCATTCAAGATTGCAACTGACCCATACGTTGGCCGTTTGACTTTCGTACGTGTTTATTCAGGTAAGATTGAAGCAGGTTCATATATTTACAACAGCCGCTCAGGTAAGAAGGAACGTATCTCACGTCTGTTCCAGATGCACTCAAACCACCAGAACCCAGTTGATGTAATTTCAGCCGGAGACATAGGTGCAGTAGTGGGTCTGAAGGATATCCACACAGGTGATACTCTTTGTGACGAGGATGCACCAATCGTGTTGGAGTCAATGGACTTCCCAGAACCGGTTATCGGTATTGCAGTTGAGCCAAAGACTCAGAAGGACCTTGACAAACTTTCAGTAGGTCTTGCAAAACTTGCAGAAGAAGACCCGACATTCACGGTTCGTACCGACGAGCAGAGTGGACAGACTGTCATCTCTGGTATGGGTGAGCTTCACCTCGATATCATCATCGACCGTCTGAAGCGTGAGTTCAAGGTTGAGTGTAACCAAGGTAAGCCGCAGGTTAACTATAAGGAAGCAATCACCAAGAGTGTCAACCTCCGCGAGGTTTACAAGAAACAGTCAGGTGGTCGTGGTAAGTTTGCCGATATCATCGTTGAGGTTGGACCAGTTGATGAAGACTTCAAGGAAGGTGGACTTCAGTTTATCGATGAAGTCAAGGGTGGTAACATCCCTAAGGAATTCATCCCGTCAGTACAGAAAGGATTTACCAATGCAATGGCAAACGGTATTCTTGGTGGATTCCCAATGGATTCACTGAAAGTGCGTTTGATTGATGGTTCATTCCATCCAGTAGACTCCGACCAGCTTTCATTCGAAATCTGTGCATTGCAGGCATATAAGAATGCATGCGCTCAGGCTAAGCCAGTTCTGATGGAGCCTATCATGAAATTGGAAGTCGTAACTCCAGAAGAGAACATGGGTGATGTCATCGGTGACTTGAACAAGCGTCGTGGACAGGTTGAAGGAATGGATACAAGCCGTTCGGGTGCAAGAATCGTGAAGGCAATGGTTCCGCTGTCAGAGATGTTTGGATACGTAACAGCTCTGCGTACTATCACTTCAGGTCGTGCAACATCAACAATGTCTTATGACCACCATGCTCCAGTATCAAGTTCTGTCGCAAAGGCAGTTCTTCAGGAGTGCGGAGGTAGAGCAGATCTCGTATAAATAATAATAAAAAAGTGCGGGCTAGCAAACGACTCTTAGTCCGCACATTATCATAAACAGTAATTAAAAACAAACAAAAACAATGAGTCAGAAGATTAGAATCAAGCTGAAATCCTACGACCACAATTTGGTGGACAAGTCGGCCGAGAAGATCGTTAAGACAGTAAAGGCAACAGACGCTACAGTTAGTGGTCCTATTCCATTGCCAACTCGCAAGCGTATTTTTACAGTCAACAGAAGTACATTCGTAAACAAAAAGTCTCGTGAGCAGTTCGAGCTCAACACATACAAGAGACTTATTGATATCTACGATGCCACTCCAAAGACAGTAGATTCACTTATGAAGCTGGAATTGCCAAGCGGTGTAGAAGTAGAGATTAAGGTATAGTATCAGAGAACAATTAAATAAATTAAGAAATGCCAGGATTATTAGGAAAGAAAATCGGAATGACATCCGTTTTCAGTGCTGATGGTAAGAATCTTCCATGCACTGTTATCGAAGTAGGTCCTTGTGTTGTAACCCAGGTTAAGACTGTAGAGAAAGACGGTTATGCAGCTGTTCAGCTCGGCTTTCAGGAAGCAAAGGAAAAGAACACCTCAAAACCAATGATGGGCCATTTCCAGAAAGCAGGTACAACACCAAAGAGACACTTGGCCGAGTTCGCATTTGATGAGGAACACAACCTTGGAGATGTAATTACGGTAGAACTCTTCAACGATGCCACTTATGTAGATGTTGTTGGAACATCAAAGGGTAAGGGCTTTCAAGGAGTTGTGAAACGCCACGGATTCGGTGGTGTAGGTCAGGCTACTCATGGTCAGGATGACCGTTTGCGCAAGCCAGGTTCAATCGGCGCTTGTGCCACTCCGTCTCGTGTATTCAAGAACTTGAGAATGGGTGGTCAGATGGGTAATGTGCAGGTAACTACACACAACCTCCAGGTGATTAAAGTTATTCCAGAACACAACCTTCTTCTTCTGAAGGGTTCAGTTCCGGGATGTAAAGGTTCAATCGTAACAATCAAGAAGTAATGGAAGTTTCAGTTTTAAACATTAAAGGTCAAGAGACTGGTAAGAAGGTTGAATTGAATGACGCTATCTTCGGAATTGAACCTAACGACCACGTTATCTATCTTGCAGTTAATCAGTATTTGGCTGCACAGCGTCAGGGTACACACAAGTCAAAGGAAAGAAGTGAGATTACAGGCTCAACTCGCAAGCTCATCCGTCAGAAAGGCGGCGGCGGTGCACGTCGTGGTGACATCAAGTCTCCAGTGCTGAGAGGCGGTGGTCGCGTGTTCGGTCCAAGACCACGTGACTATTGGTTCAAGCTTAATAAGAAGGTCAAGAATCTTGCTCGTAAAAGTGCTTTGACATACAAGGCTCAGCAGAATGCAATCATTGTAGTGGAAGACTTCGATTTCGAAGCTCCAAAGACAAAAACCTTCGTTGAATTGCAGAAAAATCTTAAGGTAGAAGGAAAAAAGTTGCTTCTTGTTTTGCCAGGTAATAATAAAAACGTATATTTGTCGGCTCGTAATATTCAGCGTGTTGAAATCGCGACTGCCAGTGCACTCAATACATATAATGTGATGAATGCAAACGTGCTTGTTGTGACAGAAAATGCACTGAAGTTGGTTGACGAAACTTTTAACAAGTAAGGAGGTACAATATGGCATATATTATTAAACCATTGGTAACAGAGAAGATGACAACTGTATCAGAGAAGCAGAACAACAAGTTCGGCTTCATTGTGCATCCTAAGGCCAATAAGATCGAGATTCAAAAAGAAGTAGAAGCAAAGTATAATGTAAATGTAGTTTCAGTTAACACCATCAAGTACGCTGGCAAGCGTAAGAGCCGTTACACACGTGCAGGTGTTATCAAGGGACAGACAGACGCTTTCAAGAAAGCTATTGTCACCCTTAAGGAAGGTGAGACTATCGATTTCTTTAGTAACATTTAATTGAAAAATGGGTATTCGTAAATTTAGACCAACTACTCCAGGTCAAAGACACAAAGCTATTGGTACTTTTGATGATGTTACTACATCAGTACCAGAAAAGTCTCTTGTATTCGGTAAGAAAAGTACAGGTGGACGTAACAACTACGGAAAGATGACTGTTCGTTACAGAGGCGGCGGTCACAAGAAACTTGTTCGTATTATCGACTTCAAGAGAGACAAAGATGGAATCCCAGCTGTTGTCAAGACAATCGAGTATGATCCAAACAGATCAGCTCGTATTGCACTTCTGTTCTATGCAGATGGTGAAAAACGTTACATCGTTGCTCCAAATGGATTACAGGTAGGCTCTACTCTGATGTCTGGTGACAATGCAGCTCCAGACCTCGGAAACACCCTCCCTCTCCAGAACATTCCAGTCGGTACTGTCATCCACAATATCGAGATTCGTCCTGGACAGGGTGCCAAGATGGTTAGATCCGCTGGTAATTTTGCTCAGTTGACTTCACGTGAAGGTCGCTATTGCGTAATCAAGTTACCTTCTGGTGAAATTAGAAAAATTCTTTCAGTATGTCGTGCTACAATCGGTAGTGTAAGCAATTCTGACCACGCACTTGAGTCTTCAGGTAAGGCAGGTCGCTCACGCTGGTTAGGACGCCGTCCTCACAACCGTGGTGTTGTTATGAACCCACACGATCACCCAATGGGTGGTGGTGAAGGCCGTCAGTCAGGAGGTCACCCACGTTCACGCAACGGTTTGTACTCTAAGGGACTCAAGACACGTGCTCCTAAGAAGGGATCAAACAAGTACATTATTGAAAGACGTAAGAAGTAATAAAGTTAACTAAGTAGAATATGAGTCGATCATTAAAAAAAGGTCCATATATTAACGTCAAACTCGAAAAGAAAGTTCTCGCAATGAACGAGAGCGGCAAGAAAAGCGTTATTAAATCTTGGGCAAGAGCTTCAATGATTTCCCCTGATTTCGTGGGTCATACTATTGCAGTTCATAACGGTAACAAATTCATCCCTGTTTATATTACTGAGAATATGGTAGGTCACAAGCTTGGAGAGTTTGCACTTACACGTACTTTCCGCGGTCACGCAGGTAACAGAAAGAAGTAAACAGTTATTTGAAATAAAGAAAATTATATAATGGGATCAAGAAAGAAAATAATGGCCAATAAACAAAAGGAGGCCAGAAAGACTACCTACTTTGCTAGGCTTTGCAACGTTCCTTCATCTCCTCGCAAGATGCGCTATGTGGCAGATCTTGTGAGAGGCATGGAAGTTGGAAAGGCTTTGGCTACTCTTAAATTCTGCTCAAAGGATGCTTCAAATGATCTCGAGAAGTTGGTACGCTCTGCAATTGCCAACTGGGAGCAGAAGAATGAAAGAAAAGCTGAGAATGGCGAATTGTTTATCACACGAATCTTCGTTGATGAAGGCGCAACCCTCAAACGCATGAGACCTGCTCCACAGGGACGTGGATACAGAATTCGTAAGCGCTCTAATCATGTTACAGTATTTGTGGACACTAAAACTAATGGAGAGAATTGATTATGGGACAGAAATGTAATCCAATAAGTAACCGTCTCGGAATTGTCAGAGGCTGGGATTCAAACTGGTTTGGAGGTAAGAATTTCGGTGACAATATCCTTGAGGATAGTAAGATCCGCAAATATCTCAACGCACGTCTTGCTAAGGCAAGCGTTTCAAAAATAGTAATTGAACGTACACTGAAGCTTGTTACAATCACCGTTTGCACTGCCAGACCAGGTATCATCATCGGTAAGGGTGGCCAGGAAGTTGACAAGCTCAAGGAGGAACTCAAGAAGTTGACTGACAAAGACGTTCAGATCAATATTTTTGAAGTAAAGCGCCCAGAACTTGACGCAGTAATCGTAGCAAACAACATTGCACGCCAGATTGAAGGTAAGATTGCCTATCGTCGTGCAGTCAAGACTGCCATTACCAATACAATGCGTTCAGGTGCAGAAGGTATCAAAGTCCAGATTTCTGGCCGTTTGAATGGTGCGGAAATGTCTCGTTCAGAAATGTATAAGGAAGGAAGAACTCCACTCCATACACTTCGTGCGGATATCGACTATTGTCTTGCTGAGGCACTGACTAAGGTCGGTTTGCTCGGCATTAAAGTGTGGATATGCCGTGGTGAGGTATTTGGCAAGAAAGACTTGTCACCTAACTTCACTCAGACAAAAGAGGCAGGCCGTAACAACAACGGAGGAAGAAAGTTCAGAAACAAGAAGTCTAACCGTTAAATTCGTGGAACATGTTACAGCCTAAAAGACAGAAATATAGAAGACCGCAAAAAGGCCGCGGTCGTTTGAAAGGTGTTTCTCACAGAGGAACAGAACTTTCATTTGGAAGTTTTGGAATTAAAGCGTTACAAACACGTTGGATTTCAGCTCAACAGATTGAAGCTGCCCGTGTTGCAATAACTCGTTATATGCAGCGTCAGGGACAAGTTTGGATTCGAATCTTCCCTGATAAACCAATCACTAAGAAACCGGCAGACGTCCGAATGGGTAAAGGAAAGGGAGACCCATACAAGTATGTTTTCCCAGCTAAGCCTGGACGCATCCTCTTCGAGGT
>CAVHYP010000003.1:79784-87247 GCA_963640465.1 Bacteroidaceae bacterium
CTTCGAGGTTGGAGGTGTTTCTTATGAGATTGCAAAGGAGGCTCTTCGCCTTGGTGCACAGAAACTCCCGACTACAACTAAGTTTATTGTAAGACGTGATTACGACAAAAACGCTTGAGAATTATGAAAATTGCAGAGATAAGAGAATTAACAACTGCCGAGCTTACAGAACGTATTGAGGCAGAGGTAGCGAACTACACAAATTTGAAGTTCAACCACCATATTTCTCCTGTAGAGGATCATTCACAGATTAAGAAGCTTCGTCGTGATATAGCTCGCATGAAAGGCGAGCTCCGTCAGAGAGAACTTAACAAATAAAATTGTATCTACATGGAAGATAGAAATTTAAGAAAGCAAAGAACGGGTGTTGTAATTAGCAACAAGATGGACAAGACAATCGTAGTTGCCGCTAAGTTCAAGGAGAAGCACCCTATTTATGGTAAGTTTGTCAGCAAGACGAAGAAGTACCATGCTCACGACGAGAAGAATGAGTGCAATGTAGGCGATACAGTACTGATAATGGAAACTCGTCCTTTGAGCAAAACAAAGAGATGGAGATTAGTTAATATCGTAGAAAGAGCTAAGTAATTATGATACAGGTAGAATCAAAATTGACAGTTGCTGACAACAGTGGTGCACGTGAGGTACTCTGTATTCGTGTGCTTGGTGGTACTCGCCGTCGTTATGCTTCTGTTGGCGACGTGATTGTTGTCGCAGTGAAGAACGTGATTCCTTCAAGCGAGATTAAGAAGGGGGCTGTTTCAAAGGCACTCATCGTTCGTACAAAGAAGGAAATACGTCGTGCAGACGGATCTTATATCCGCTTTGATGATAATGCATGTGTTCTTCTGAGTAATACTGGTGAAATGAGAGGTAGCCGTATCTTCGGCCCTGTTGCTCGTGAACTCCGTGCTGCTAACATGAAAGTAGTTTCTTTGGCTACAGAGGTTCTTTAATTTTAGAATTAAACAGTAATGAGTAAATTACATATTAAGAAAGGTGACACGGTTATCGTCAATGCCGGCAACTCAAAAGGACAGAGCGGAAAGGTCCTCTCTGTTCTGGTTGATAAGCAGCGTGCCGTTGTCGAGGGTGTTAACATTGTATCCAAAAGTACAAAGCCTAGCGCAGCACACCCACAAGGAGGTATTGTTAAGCAAGAGGCCCCAATACACATTTCTAATCTTAATGTAGTTGATCCAAAATCAGGTAAGGCTACACGCATAGGTAGAAAAATCGGGGCTAACGGCAAATTAGTTCGTTATGCTAAAAAATCAGGGGAGGAGATTTAATGAGTACAACTGCAGGTCTTAAAAATGTATATGCAGAGCAGATTGCTCCTGCGTTGATGAAACAGTTCAACTACTCTTCTCCTATGCAGATTCCTGTACTGAAGAAGATTGTAGTTAATCAGGGTCTTGGTATGGCCACTGCTGACAAGAAGGTAATTGAGGTAGCAATGCAAGAGATTGCACAGATCACAGGTCAGAAGCCTGTTGCTACAATGTCTAAGAAAGATATCTCAAATTTCCACCTTCGTAAGAAAATGCCAATTGGCGTTATGGTAACTTTGCGTCATCAGAGAATGTATGAGTTCCTTGAGAAACTCATTCGCGTTTCTCTTCCTCGTATCCGCGACTTCAAGGGTATCGACAGCAAGTTCGACGGCCGTGGCAATTATACTTTGGGTATTCAAGAGCAGATTATTTTCCCGGAAATCAATATCGACCAGGTTGACAAGATTATGGGTATGAACATCACTTTTGTGACATCTGCTAAAACCGATGAAGAGGGCTATGCTCTTCTTAAGGCATTTGGTTTACCGTTTAAGGATGCTAATAATAAATAGTTGATATGGCAAAAGAATCAATGAAGGCACGTGAGGTGAAACGTGCAAAGCTTGTCGCTAAGTATGCTGCTAAGCGTGCAGCCCTGAAAAAGATCGTAGCTACAGGAGAACCGGTTGAAGCATATGAGGCTGCTCGCAAACTGCAGGCTATCCCTGCAAATGCGAACCCAATTCGTCTCCACAACCGTTGCAAGATTACTGGACGTCCAAGAGGTTATATCCGTCAGTTCGGTATTTCTCGTATCCAGTTCCGTGAGATGGCTTCTGCTGGCTTGATTCCAGGAGTAAAGAAAGCAAGCTGGTAATAGAAAATTATTCATTTTAAATATTGTCGGGGTGTCCCGATTAATTTAAGTTTTATGACAGATCCAATAGCAGATTATCTAACGAGAGTAAGGAACGCAATCATGGCTAAGCACAAGGTTGTGGAGATTCCTGCCTCAAATTTGAAGAAAGAAATCACTAAGATTCTTTTTGACAAGGGCTATGTACTTAATTACAAGTTTATCGACGAAGGTCCTCAGGGTACCATCAAGATTGCGCTCAAGTACAACCCCGAAACTAAAGCAAGTGCTATTCAGAGCTTGCAGCGTGTGTCTAAACCAGGTCTTCGCAAGTACACTGGTTACAAGGACATGCCAAGTGTTATTAACGGATTGGGTATAGCAATTATATCTACATCCAGAGGTGTAATGACAGACAAGGAAGCCTCAGAGTTGAAAGTCGGCGGTGAGGTACTTTGTTATGTATATTAATAATAGGAGGGTATATAATGTCTAGAATTGGTAAGTTACCTATTATTATTCCTGCAGGAGTTCAGATTACTCATAAGGATGACATTGTAACAGTGAAGGGTCCTAAGGGAGAACTTTCACAGTATGTCAACCCTGCAATTTCAGTTGCAGTGGAAGACGGAAAGATTGTTTTGGAGGAAAAGACAGACATGATGCTTGACAATACAAAGCAGCGTCATGCTTATCATGGTCTGTATCGTGCACTCCTTCACAATATGGTTGTAGGTGTGTCTGAGGGTTACAAGAAGACACTTCAGTTAGTGGGTGTGGGTTATCGTGTATCAAACGCAGGTAATGTCCTCGAGTTCGCACTGGGTTATTCTCACTCTATCTTGTTCGCTCTTCCAAAGGAGGTGAAAGTCGAGACAAAGTCTGAGAGAAACCAAGATCCTCTTATTTTCCTTGAATCATGCGACAAACAGTTGCTTGGTCAAATTTGTGCTAAGATTCGTTCTCTGCGTGCTCCTGAACCATATAAGGGTAAGGGTATCCGCTTCCAGGGCGAAGTTATAAGAAGAAAGTCTGGTAAGTCAGCAAGTGCTAAATAATTTTTAATTGTACGGATATGATAACAAAGATTGAAAGACGTATCAAAATCAAATATAGAGTACGTAATAAAATTTCTGGTACTGCTGCACGCCCACGTATGTCTGTATTCAGAAGCAATAAGCAGATTTATGTACAGGTAATCAATGATGAAGAGGCAAAGACTCTTGTTTCTGCATCTTCACTTGGACTTGAGAAATGTAATAAGAGTGAGCAGGCTGCCAAGGTTGGCGAGATGATTGCGAAGAAGGCTATCGAAGCTGGAATCACAACTGTCGTATTCGACCGTAATGGTTACTTGTATCATGGTAGAGTTAAAGAAGTGGCAGACGCTGCCAGAAACGCAGGACTTAAATTTTAATTAGGATTATGGTTAATAGAGTGAAAATAGGAAACGACGTCGAGCTTAAAGATCGATTGGTGGCTATTAATCGTGTTACTAAGGTTACAAAGGGTGGTAGAACATTCACTTTCGCTGCCATTGTAGTTGTTGGTAACGGTAATGGTGTAATTGGATGCGGTCTTGGTAAGGCAGGTGAAGTTACAGCTGCAATCGCAAAGGGTGTAGAGGCTGCAAAGAAGAACCTGGTAAAGGTTCCGGTTCTTGGTGGCACTATTCCTCATGAGGCTTATTCTAAGTTCGGTGGAGCACGCGTATTGATTATGCCTGCTTCAGAAGGTACTGGAGTCGTAGCTGGTGGTGCGATGCGTGCAGTTCTTGAGAGTGTTGGTATTACAGACGTCCTTGCAAAATCTAAGGGCTCTTCAAACCCACACAATCTTGTGAAGGCTACAATCGCTGCCCTTACTAGTCTTCGTGATCCAAAGGCTGTTGCAGCCGACCGTGGTGTTAGTTTAACAAAGGTGTTTAGAGGATAAGGAGATTATATCATGGCAACAATAAAGATTAAGCAGATTAAAAGTCGTGCTAACCAACCTGAGGATCAGAAACGTACATTGACTTCTCTTGGTCTTACCAAGATGAATAAGGTGGTTGAACATGAGGATACTCCTTCTGTACGAGGCATGATAAACAAGGTAAAGCACCTTGTTGAGGTTGTAGACTAAAGTTATTTATTTCAAAAAATTGAAACAATGGAATTACATAATTTAAGACCAGCGGAAGGCTCTATACACAACAGTAAGCGTGTTGGACGTGGTTATGGCTCTGGTAAGGGACGTACTTCTACACGTGGACACAAAGGTGCTAAGGCTAGATCTGGTTACAAGAAGAAGATTGGTTTCGAAGGAGGTCAGATGCCTCTTCAGCGTCGTGTGCCAAAGTTCGGTTTCAAAAATATCAATCGTGTAGAGTACAAGGCAATCAACCTGTCTACTTTGCAGAAGCTTGTAGATGACAAGAACCTTACAAAGATTGGTATTGCTGAACTTATCGAAGCTGGTTTCGTAAACTCTAAACAGTTAGTCAAGATTCTTGCAAAGGGTGAACTCACAGCAAAGGTTGATGTTGAGGCTCATTCTTTCTCAAAGAAGGCAGAAGCTATTATAACTGAAAAAGGTGGCAATGTTGTAAAACTCTAGACAAATGGGAAAAGCAATCGACAAACTTAAGAATGTCAAGTTTATAAAGACGATCTCAAACATCTGCAAGATAGAAGATCTCCGTACACGCATCCTGATTACAATCGGGTTTATTGCCGTTTACAGATTCGGATCATTCATCGTGCTTCCGGGTATCAATACAGATGCACTTCAGAAACTGTCGGAGCAGACTGAGGGTGGTTTGATGTCTTTGCTTGATATGTTCTCGGGTGGAGCATTTTCCAAGGCTTCTATCTTTGCTCTTGGAATCATGCCTTACATCTCGGCATCAATTGTTATGCAATTGTTGGGTATTGCTGTTCCTTATTTCCAGAAGATGCAACGTGAAGGTGAAAGTGGAAGAAGAAAGATGAATCAGTACACACGTTACTTGACCGTCTTGATTCTTATCTTCCAAGGACCTATGTACCTCGTAAATCTTAACTTGACTACACAAGGTGCTGCGATTTATCAGAGCCTTGATTGGGCGATGTTCTACATCACTTCTACAATCATTCTCGCTGCTGGTAGTATGTTCATCTTGTGGTTGGGCGAAAGAATTACCGACAAAGGTATTGGTCAGGGTGTATCGCTTATCATCATGATTGGTATTATCGCAAGATTCCCAAATGCGCTCGTCCAGGAATTTATCGCCCGTTTCACAACACAGGGGGGTCTGGTTGGCTTCTTGTTGGAAATCGTCGTTTTACTTGCTGTGACTGCAGCTGCTATACTCTTGGTTCAGGGAGTTCGCAGGGTGCCAGTTCAGTATGCAAAGCGTGTTGTCGGTAATCGCCAATATGGTGGTGCACGCCAGTATATCCCTTTGAAACCTTATGCTGCCAACGTGATGCCAATCATTTTTGCACAGGCAATAATGTTCATCCCTATTACGGTTGCTGGTTATTTGGGAGCAAATCAGAGTGGAACTATGATGCAGTTGATGGATAACACAAGTGTTTTGTACAATGTGATATTCGCAGCCCTCATCATTATCTTCACATATTTGTATACAGCTATTACAATCAACCCTACTCAGATGGCTGAGGACATGAAGCGTAACAACGGTTTCATTCCTGGCGTCAAGCCGGGCAAGAGCACTGCTGACTACCTCGACAAGATAATGTCACACATTACTCTCCCAGGTTCATTATTCCTTGCTTTCATTGCAATTATGCCTGCTTTCTCAAGCATATTCAATGTTCAGAAGGAATTTGCGCAGTTCTTTGGTGGAACCTCATTGCTGATTCTCGTGGGTGTTGTACTTGATACGCTCCAGCATATTGAAAGCCATCTCTTGATGAGACACTATGACGGACTGCTTGATTCGGGACGTATTAGAGGTGCTCATTAAGTAGGCGCTAAAAGATATTTCGATGATTTATCTTAAGACTGATGACGAAGTGGAACTTCTGCGGGAGGCAAACCTATTAGTAGGTAAGACTCTCGCAGAAATTGCCAAGATATTAAAACCAGGTGTGACTACTCGTCAATTGGATAAGTTGGCAGAGACTTTTATAAGGGACAATGGGGCAATACCTACTTTCAAGGGATTCCCAAATCCTTGTGGCGACCCCTTTCCTGCTAGTATCTGCACTTCCGTAAACGAGCAAGTTGTACATGGTATTCCAGACGACCGCCCTCTTGTGGATGGTGATATCGTGTCCATTGATTGCGGAACAAAGCTGAACGGCTATTGTGGCGATTCTTGCTATACATTTGCTGTCGGTGAAGTTGCTCCAGAAATCAAGCGTTTGCTTAAGGTCACGAAGGAATCGCTTTATAGAGGGATTGAGCAGGCTGTGGTAGGTCACCGGTTAGGTGATGTTTCCAATGCAGTACAATCTCATTGTGAAAGTCGTGGTTATGGCGTTGTACGTGAGTTCGTGGGTCATGGAATTGGTCGTGAGATGCATGAAGATCCACAGGTCCCCAATTATGGCAGACGTGGAAACGGCATGCTGTTGAAAGACGGATTGTGCATAGCAATCGAGCCTATGATAACGCTCGGTACAAGAGAGATCTACATGCTGCCAGACAAGTGGGGAATAATAACTCGCGACATGAAAGCGGCAGCCCATTTTGAGCACTCTATATGTGTGCGGAAGGGTAAGGCGGATATTTTGTCATCGTTTGAAGAAATAGAAAAGGTAATTCAAGAATAATCACTAGAGTAGTATGGCTAAACAGTCAGCAATAGAGCAGGACGGTACAATAGTAGAGGCATTGTCAAATGCAATGTTTCGTGTGGAATTGGAAAATGGTCATGAGATAATAGCTCATATTTCCGGAAAGATGAGGATGCATTACATCAAGATTCTTCCTGGAGATAAGATACGGGTTGAGATGTCTCCATACGACCTTTCAAAAGGAAGAATAGTTTTTAGATACAAATAAACATTCAACATATATGAAAACAAAAGCATCTTTAAAGAAACGTACTCCTGATTGTGTCATCGTAAGACGTAAGGGTCGTCTGTTTGTAATAAATAAGAAGAACCCTAAGTACAAGATGCGTCAGGGATAATTCAAGCCAAGTAGATAATAAATAGATTTAAGATATGGCAATTAGAATTGTTGGTGTAGACCTCCCACAGAATAAGAGAGGTGAGATAGCGTTGACATACATTTTTGGTATAGGACGCAGTAGTTCAGCTAAGATATTGGAGAAGGCTGGAGTTGACAAGGATTTGAAAGTAAAGGACTGGACTGATGACCAGGCTGCCAAGATC